>NZ_JARVRU010000050.1:0-73708 GCF_030209535.1 Lysinibacillus sp. fls2-241-R2A-57 | reverse complement strand
ATCAAGCGACGGAAAGAACCTTCGAAGCGGCGGAAAGAGCCATCAAAGCGACGGATAGAAATGTCGAAGTGACGGAAAGAGCCATCGAAACGACGGATGAACAATCAAGCGACGGAAAGAACCTCCGAAGCGACGGAAAGAACCATCAAAGCGACGGAAAGAAACGTTGAAGTGACGGAAAGGACCATCGAAACGACGGTTGAACAATCAAGCGATGGAAAGAACCGCCGAAGCGACGGAAAGAGTCATCAAAGCGACGGATAGAACCGTCGAAGTGACGGAAAGAGCCATCGAAACGACGGATGAACAATCAAGCGACGGATAGAACCGCCGAAGTGACGCACAATGCCCGGTCGAATTCGGTATCGAAATTGCCGATTTAACTCCTAATGCAAAATTTACGATTTTTGAACAGTCTAATCATAACCCGTTTATTGAGGAAGAAGAAGTTTTTAAAGAATTTGTTCAATTGACTTTATAATTTTTACATTTCAATATTAGATTCAATCAGAAGGGGAGCATCTGTGAGAAAAATAACTTTATCAAATGGAAAAACAGTAGAAGTGGAATGTTTGAGCTGTGAAATAACGAGTGGACGCATTGAACCAGATGGAGGCGTGGTGATGGAGACGGACTATTTTCATGCTCATCAAGATGTTGCTTATCCGATAAAGGGATTAATCATTCTAGCTTCTAAGCGCCATATTACATGTTTTGATGAGCTAAACGATGAGGAAAAAATGGATTATATAAATCTATTATCAAAAATCAGAAAAGCTCAAAGGGACGTATTAGGGATAGAGCATGTTTATTATTTTTACAATGAAGATACGATACATCATTTTCATACTTGGATGGTGCCTCGCTATGAATGGATGTATGAATTTGGACGCTCCGTAGAATCGGTTAGACCAGTTCTTCTTCATGCGAGGAATAATATGAATAATAAAGAGAATATGCGTGATGTCATGCATGCATTGAAGGTATTAACGAAGGAGTTAAAAGATTGACCCCTATAACAATATAAAAAATCGCTCCTTTATATGTGAAGAGAGCGATTTTTTGTCAATTTTATAAGTAAAAATAAACACAAGCATACATCGAGCCACAACCAGCTAACACAAAGAGGTGCCAAATTGTATGATTGTAGGGCAGGGATCGCCATGCGTAAAAAATGGCTCCAATTGTATAGAAAAGCCCACCTGCTAACAGTAAAGCAAAACCATTAAAGCCTAAGTAAAGATAAACAGGTTTAATCGCAAAAATAATCAACCAACCCATACCGATGTAAAAAATTAAAGAAAGCTTCTCAAATCGATGAATAAAAAAGCATTTAAAAATAACGCCTAATAACGCAAGTGACCAAATAATACATAGTAAAGTAATACCTAATGTCCCGCCGACCGCAATAAACAGAAACGGTGTATACGTTCCAGCAATTAAAATATAAATTGAAGAATGGTCAAGAATGGCGAAAATGTGTTTATATTTTTTAGGCATACTATGTAGCAGCGTTGACATTAAAAATAAAATAATAACTGAGGCACCAAAAATACTAAACGTTATAATTTGGACCGCACTTCCGGTTTGTACAGCTGCTAAAATAAGTACAACTAGCGCTGGAATACTTGCGATAAATCCAATGCCATGGGTAATGGCATTCCACAATTCTTCTTTCCATGTTTTATAGTCAAATGAATCTAGCATATCGAACACTCCTTTTGTGCATATATTTACTATACGCCAATAATTTTCATCTTGCTATTCACATTTGTCATGTTTTCATTATCAAAATTGTCATAGTGATGGTTAATTGTTTGGAGGTCTTTGTTAGACAAGTACCCGACAAAACGTTATAGTATGCAAGGTAGCGGTTACAAAACAGACTAAATAGGGTGATGTCTAATGACAATTGTCATGTTTACATAATGATTCGTTAGTCTATATAATTAATTTTAATGATGTAAAAGGATGTGTCGAAGTGGGACGAATTCATATAGTAACAGACTCAACTTGTGATTTAACAAAAGAGGAAGTAGCGAAGCATGGTATACATATTGTGCCTTTAACGATTCAAATTGATGGAAAAACATATACAGATGGTGTTGATATAGAGCCACAATCTTTTTTAAGCTCCATGCAGAATACCGAAAATTTGCCTAAAAGCTCGCAACCTGCACCGGGGAAATTTAAAGAATTATATGATGAGCTAGGTAAAAATGGAGATCAAATTTTGTCAATTCATATGACTGGTGGCATGAGTGGAACAGTTGAATCAGCTCGTCAAGCAGCGCAAATGACGGATGCAGATGTAACTGTTATTGATTCACGTTTTATCGCCTTTGGTCTAGCGTTTCAATTACGAGAGGCAATTCAAATGCGTGATGCAGGTGCTACTGTCGAGGAGATTATGGAACGTCTGGACAAGGTGCGAGAAAATACGTATTTGTATGTTGTTGTCGACACACTTGATAATTTAATTAAAGGCGGACGTATTGGGAAAGGTAAAGGTCTAATCGGTTCTTTACTGAATATCAAAGTCATTGCAAACTTAGAAGGTGGCGCATACAATCCCGTAACCAAAGTACGTAGCCATAAACAGGTTGTGAACTACTTATTTAAACAATTCCAAGCAGATACTGCCGGAAAAACAGTAAAGTCAGTTGGGATTTCTCACGCCGATGGAATGCTAACGATGGGGGGACCATTAAAAGAATTGGTCGAGGGAACAGGTTTTAATGACGTAGGAGTTGCCTTTACTTCACCAATCATTTCGACACATACTGGTCCAGGTGCAATTGGATTTATGTATTTTGCAGAATAATAGATAAGAGCTACTACATAAGTAATTGTAGTGGCTTTTTATTTTCATGTGGAATGGATAAGTGCAAAACGGTATACAATTGGAGAAAAACAACTTAAACGGACACATTTTGAGGAATACTTAGGTATAGTCACTTTTCATTGCAGTATAAACTATTCTATAATAGAAGAAACAGCAAATGATGGAAGGTGGTCAAATGAACATTTGGCGAATACTCGTTTTGTCATGTTTGACCGTCTTAGTACTTAGTAGTTGTGCAATATCAATAGATGAACCGAATCCGCAAGCTGAACCGGGAGGGGAGCAAGCAGGGACGGAGCAAGATAAGAGACAGGATGAGCAACAAACAGAAAATGAGGAAAAAACCTCAAGGAATGTATTTACGCAGATTTTTGAACATTTTTTTGAGCCAACTCCTGAGGATTTACGGCAAATTGATGATGAAAGCGCAAAACAACTAAATTATTTGGCACTCGGCGATTCTTTAACAGCCGGTGTCGGTGATGAGTATAATCAAGACGGTTTTGTAGGTAGATTAACAGATTCATTAACAGCTTGGCCCTCGATCTCTGACGTTGAGGTCGATAATCGAGGGAAAAGAGGAAGACGTAGTGATCAGCTATTAAAATTAGTGGAAAAAGGGCATTATGATGAAGAGTTGCAAGAAGCACAACTCATTTCAATTACAATGGGTGGAAATGATGTTATGAAGATAGTCAGAAAGGATCTGTTGAATTTAAAACGAGATGCTTTTGATAAAGAATTGCTGGCGTTTAAGGAACGCTATAGTAAAATCATTTCCGGTATTCGAGAAAAAAATCCAACAGTGCCCTTAATTCTTATCGGTTTTTATAACCCATTCTCGATCGTGACAAATGAAGCCAATGAATTTGAAACGATTATTAAGGAGTGGAATAAGGTCATTGAAGACATAGCGAATGAAGATGTGAATGCTTGTTATGTATCAGTGGAGGACTTGTTTGATTCGAATAAAGAGCTCGTTTATCATACGGATTTCTTCCACCCAAATGCAAAAGGATATGAAAAAATGACAGAGAGAATTTTAGAAGCAATGGAGAAATGTAGTATGGAACAAAAGATTAACAAGGAAATAGGCTTCGAGGAGTGACAAAATGAATAAATGGAAATTCGCATTTTTTGCCTTGGCGGGCACAGTGCTTTTTGCAATCCTCCTCGTCGTTTATTTAGCAACTAGACCAGTAGATGTAGCAAATTTAGCGGAGAGTTCAGAAGGTGAAAGTGAAGTAAAAGGAAATATTCTCGTTGTCCAAACAACAACGAAGGAATTGGAATCTATATCGAAAAAGTATTTAAAGGATGCTTCTAAAGGATCACCATTACCGTTGGACTTTACCATTGATGATGATATTCAATTAACAAGTAAATTAACGGTGTTCAATACAGACATCGATATTTCTATGAACTTCGATCCTGTTGTCGATAAGAAAGGTAATATTATTTTAAAACAGACAGGAATGAATGTTGGGCTTTTAAATATTCCGCCAGAGACAGCCATGAAAATAATGCGAGACTCGGTGGAATTCCCTTCATGGATTACAATCAATCCAAATAAAGCGGAAATATATATTGACTTATCACGTATTAACATTGATTCAGGAACTCGTGTCCGGGCAAAGGAATTAGACTTATCGAAAGATCAAATTTTACTGGAGATTATCGTTCCTGGTGAATAAGGAGTGAAATGAGTGGCAAAGCAGTATGCAACATTTGCAGGTGGATGTTTTTGGTGTATGGTCAAGCCCTTCGACGAAACACCTGGTATTGAATCGGTGATTTCAGGCTATACAGGTGGACATGTTGTCAATCCAACATATGAACAAGTATGCTCTGAAACGACAGGGCATGTTGAAGCGGTTCAAATTACGTTTGATGATGAGTACTATTCTTATGAGCAATTACTTGCGACATTTTGGACATTAATTGATCCAACTGATGCGGGTGGACAATTTTATGATCGTGGGGAGTCCTACACAACTGCGATTTATTATCACAATGAAGAGCAACGTGAATTAGCAGAACGTTCTAAAGCAGATTTAGAGGAATCAGGTAAGTTCGATAAGCCTATTGCAGTAAAAATTTTACCAGCAAGTACGTTTTATTCAGCTGAAGATTATCATCAATATTATTATAAGAAAAATCCAATGCACTACGAGCGCTATGCTGTCGGTTCTGGTCGCAAGGCGTTTCAGGAGCAACACTGGGGGCTAAAAAATGAATAAGGCACAACGATTAAAAGAACTAACGGACATGCAGTATTATGTGACACAGGAAAATGGCACAGAGCAACCGTTCCGTAATGAATTTGATAAACACTTTGAAGAAGGTATTTATGTAGATATCGTTTCAGGCAAGCCATTGTTTAGTTCCTTTGATAAATTCGATTCAGGTTGTGGTTGGCCAGCGTTTGCAAAGCCAATTGAAAAGGAAGAAGTCACAGAGCATTTCGATACATCACATGGTATGCGTCGCGTAGAGGTTCGCAGTAAAGAAGCTGACTCTCATTTAGGACATGTTTTCCCTGATGGACCGAATGAACTTGGAGGCCTACGCTATTGTATTAACTCCGCTGCTCTCCGCTTTGTTCCGAAAGAGGATTTAGAAAAAGAAGGCTATACAGAATATCTTTCGTTATTTAAATAACAACAACTCCTAGCAGGATATATCTTGCTAGGGGTTGTTTGTTTTAAGATGTTTTTTTTTGTATCAAGAGCGACGGATAGACTTGTCAAACCGACGGAAAGAACTATCGGAACGACGGAAAGAATAGCTGAAGTGACGGATAGAACCATCGAACCGACGGAAAGAACAGCCAAAGTGACGGATAGACTCATCAAACCGACGGAAAGAACTATCGGAACGACGGAAAGAACAGCCAAAGTGACGGATAGAACCATCGAACCGACGGAAGAACAACCAAGCGACGGATAGACTCATCAAACCGACGGAAAGAACAGCCAAAGTGACGGATAGAACCATCGAACCGACGGATGAACAATCAAGCGACGGATAGACTTGTCAAACCGACGGAAAGAACTATCGGAACGACGGAAAGAACAGCCAAAGTGACGGATAGAACCATCGAACCGACGGAAGAACAGCCGAAGTGACGGAAAGGGCGATCGAACCGACGGAAAGAATAGCTGAAGTGACGGATAGAACCATCGAACCGACGGAAGAACAATCAAGTGACGGATAGACTCATCAAACCGACGGAAAGAACAGCCAAAGTGACGGATAGAACCATCGAACCGACGGAAAGAACAGCCAAAGTGACGGATAGAACCATCGAACCGACGGATGAACAACCAAGCGACGGATAGACTTGTCAAACCGACGGAAAGAACTATCGGAACGACGGAAAGAACTATCGGAACGACGGAAAGAACAGCCGAAGTGACGGAAAGGGCGATCGAACCGACGGATAGAACTTCATAATTGTTTAGGAATATTAAATGATTGATCGTGCAATTCTAAATCCGATATCATCAATAAAGAAATCAGGCATACTCTTACGTCGACAAGTAGCTCCACATCCACGTTCTTCTTCAGCCCAACTTCCTCCTCGAATTATTCGGTAATTACCAAATATCTCTTCATCGTATAAGTCCCAGCACCACTCCCAAACATTTCCTATCATGTCGTACAAGCCCCATTCATTAGGTATTTTTTCACCAACTTGGTGTACATGTTCATTAGAATTATCTTTATACCAAGCAATTTCATCAATATTACCATACCGATATCCTGTTGATTTTGCTTTGCATGCATATTGCCATTCAGAATCTGTTGGTAATCGAAAACCATTAGAACTAGGATTGCATACAACTGATTTACTTTTCTTATCACAATCATAAAACCTATCATAGCCTAGAGCGTCAGACAATGAATTACAAAAATTTACTGCATCTATCCATGAAACATTAACAATTGGTTTATGATCCTGTATTGTTGTTAAAAATTTCTTCCCCGTAATAATCGAATAAAGTTCTTCAGTTACAGTATATTTGGCAAGATAAAATGGCTTTATCTCAACATTCCAAATAACTTCTTTTAAATTTTTTCTTATACCCGGCATTCCAAATTTATAGTTTGAACTAATCCATTTTTGCTCGTTTCGATAATCTCGTAGGTGGATTTCTCCTTCTGGAATATACACCATTAATTCTTTTAAGTAATGATTTAAGTTAGTTTTCATTGTTCTCTCCAAATCTTTAACTATTGTTTTTAGACATTACTTTCATAGTCTCCATCCATGGATTAAGGTAAAATGCTTGTTTATATTAATTACCTATCGTCCATACAATAATGACAAACGATATCTAAAAACTCCAGCGCTAGATCATGTATCTGCTTCATTTATAATGAACATCTTTCCGGACATTAAACTTTAAATTCACTAACAAGATTCCGCAGACTATCTGCTTGTTGAGCAAGCTCTATGGCCGCGGCATTAATTTCCTGCATGGATGCAGTTCCTTGGGTTGCCGTAGCTACAGAAGTGAATGTGTTGGCCGCTGATTGTTCAGCGTAGGCATTCACATGGACAAAATCATTCGCTACAGCGTTGCTATAATCAAGAGTTATTGTAATTTCCTCTACCATAGCAGCGATAATTGTCGTCGTTTCATTAGTATGCGTTAAAATATTGGCTAAAGATTGATTTGTTTCATTCGTTACTTCAACGCCACGAATAACGGACGTGACACCTTCATAGTTTTGAGAGATGATAGATGTCACTTCCTCTTGAATTGACGTTACAATGGATGTGACTTCTTTTGCGGCACTTTGAGATTGCTTTGCTAGCTTTCGAACTTCATCAGCTACAACAGCAAAGCCTTGTCCGTGCTCACCAGCGCGTGCTGCCTCAATTGCAGCATTTAAGGCAAGTAAATTTGTTTGTTCAGAAATCGCTGTAATCGTGCCGATAATGGATGTAATGTCGGCAGATTTTCTACCAAGTGCTTCTACTGTGGTAGTAGTGGAGGCCATCGTTTCTTCAATAGATTGCATCACTAACGAAGATTGTTGAACAGAGCGACTACCTTCATCAGCTGCTTGTCGCATTGACAAAGATGCATGTTGTACAGCTTTTGCTTGCTCATTTAACTTGTGCACAGAATGCTCAAGATCACTCATTTTTTGTTGAGCGCTAGTCATACTAGAAATCGTATTCTCACTATCACTAGCGATGTCAGTAGTGGTATCTGCAATATTCTGTATAGTACGGGCATTTTCATCTGCTAATGACATTAATTCCTGACTACTGCTTGATACATGGTCCGCCAGTCCGCTGACACGTTTAATCAAATTAGAGATTGATACAATTAGTATATTGGTTGAAGCGGCAATAGTTGAGAATTCATCATGATTACGAACGTTAACGCGTCGTGTCAGGTCTCCGCCAGCCTGTGCAATATCGAGAATGGAATGGTTAATAGCTTGTGTATTGTTTTTTAATGATTTAAATAACATATAACCAAAAATAATGATTGCGATAAATCCTATTAGTGAAATGAAGAAGAAAGAAGTAATAGATAGTGTAACCTGCTTGTTAAGCTTATCTAATTTTGTTTTATTTGCATCATCCATAACCGAATTAATAGACTCAATATTTTTATCGATATGCTGCTTCATCGATTCTCCAGTACCGCCCATCATAAGTTTGCGAGCTTGCTCAAGACCGAGTTCATTACGCATTGTCATGACCTTAGTAGAGTATTCAAGATAATTTTTATAATATTGATCGATTGCCTGTATATGACCTAGCTCTAGCTTTCTGTCTGTAAACTGCTTTTCTAGGGCAGTAATTTTTTTATCTATGGAATCAATTTTCATATTGTAAGAAGTAGCATAACTCCCATTCCCACTAATTAAATAGGCCTGTTCTAAATTGGTAAGTAGCGCAATTTCATACGCAAGTTGGTTGACAGTTAGTTGTTCTTGGACGTTTTTCTCAGTGAAATTCTTCATTTGTTTTTGTAAATTCTGTATATTGGCATACGACATTATGCCCATCGTGCCATTAATGATGATAAGGAGAGAAAATATAATAAGCACTTTGCCTCGAATTAAATGGTAAAAACGTTGTCGTTTTTCTTTAGTGAGAGGGAGATTATGCCTACTATCTTCTAAATCATTTGCTTTCATTTTTGAAAAGCTATTTTTAAAGAGAAACAGGCGTTTTTGTACGGAATTGCTGGATTTATGAGAGTTTTTCATCGTCATCACCTTCCTGTTTTTGATAGTTGATTTAAATTTTACCTTATTTTTCTAGGTATTTCTATTGTTTTTTCGCAAAATTCTTATTTCTTGAACTGCAAAGAATAGTTTTTTTGTGTGACGAAAGTCTATAGAGGATAAGAAAATAGTGCTGTTATTTCTAATAGGAGAAAATGCTTAATTGGTTTTGTTTATCTTCATTCAGTAAATGTTTTATGTTGCAAAAGCAAGTAAGGTTGGTGGAAGATTAACTTCCCATAAAAGCCTGATTGTAGAAGACTTAGATGATATTTTTTGATAAACTAGCGAAAAGCTGATGAATAAAGAGGGGAATTCTAAGTATGAAAAAGAGCTTTTATTTGTATGTACTAACTTTCAGAGGAGGGGATTGGTCAGATCCGAAGGTACGATTTGCGGAGGAAGTGTTCAACGAGCATAATTTTCCGAAGCAAAGTACAGACTTTGATGAGCTATCTACTTATATTGAATCGTTCGCCACTGACAATTTAACAACAGAAATGTTTGATGAATTATGGTCTTTATATGTAGAGCAAGGATGAAAATAGCTTAAAACAATATAATTTATTAAAAGTTGCTAGACGTCTAGCGTTGCGAAAATATGAGAAACACAGTATTATTTATAGTGACAACTGACAGAAAAGAGGGATTGCAGTATGAGTATTCATATTAATGCAAAAAAAGGCGAAATCGCTGACACAATTTTACTTCCAGGAGATCCATTACGTGCAAAATACATTGCTGAAACGTTTTTAGAAGATGTTACTTGCTATAACGAAGTTCGTAATATGTTTGGATATACAGGTACGTATAAAGGTAAACGTATTTCTGTACAAGGTACTGGTATGGGTGTGCCTTCAATTTCGATTTACGCTACAGAATTAATGCAAGAATATGATGTTCAAAAATTAATCCGCGTAGGTACTTGTGGTGCAATTCAAAAAGATGTAAAAGTTCGTGACGTTATTTTAGCGCAAGCAGCAACATCTGATACACGTATGAACCAAATCATTTGGGGCGGCGCTATCGACTTCGCACCAATCTCTGACTTTGATTTATTATTAAAAGCGTACAATGCAGGTAAAGATGCTGGTTTAAACTTACAAGTAGGTAATATCTTCACAGCAGATTTGTTCTATTCTGATGAGCACCAAAACGAAAAATTAGCTCAATACGGTGTACTTGCTGTAGAAATGGAATCAGCAGCACTTTACACATTAGCTGCAAAATACGGCCGTAAAGCACTTTCTATCCTAACAGTAAGTGACCACATTCTAACTGGTGAAGTAACAACATCAGAAGAGCGCCAAACAACGTTCAACGACATGATCGTTGTTGCTTTAGAGGCAGCTATTCAAGAATAAGCGTAGCAAGGGTTTGTAGTTTGGAAGAAATTTCAAAGGGACTACACTAAAAATTAATTAGATTTTTTATCCTCAATAGGTGACTCGATAAATGAGAGCCTGTTGAGGTTTATTTGTTTATAAAGAGTTAAAAAGCTCCGTAGCTCCTTTCTTTTGGTCTTGATCAACATGAGAGTACGTATTCAGTGTTTCATGTATTGTAGCATGTCCTAATTGCTCTTGGATGACTTTGCATGTTAACGCCTTTAGAAAGCATGTAAGAAGCAAATGTATGTCGCTTTTTGGGTATGTCTATCAAAACCAAGGAACTATCTAAAAATGAGGAAGAACGTAAAGCTCAGCTTGAAGCTTTTGGATTCACTTATGAGCCACCTGAAGTACGAGCAGAACGTGCCAAGCAAAGGGTTGCGAGAAGATTAGAAAAGTAAGGTCTTGATTTGGATTTAGCACCTTTCTTTTGAAGGGTGCTAGATGTGATTATGTGCCTATAAAGTAATGTGACACTTATTTCTTAAAAATTTAAAGCTGTTTTCTTATAGATTGTTGCTATTTGTTATGTGAAACAAGGGAGGAATATTTTTGATTGTATACACTGTTCAACCTGAATATCTTTATAAAAAAATGCGAGAGCAAGGATACTTAGAAGGAGACAAGAAATTTGCTATGTTTCCCGAAGCCTACGAATGGATGGTAGGTCAAATGAAAAAGCGCATAGCTAGTTGTAACATAGAAAATTTTCCCGTGTGGTTATGGCAAAGAAGACCAAGCGGAAATGAAAAAGCGCTTGCAACAAAAGGTGAAAGATGGGTTATTTTAAAATTAGATGTTCCTGAAGATAATATTTTATGGTCATCATTTGATGAATGGCATAGCATTTTAAATAATAGTCCAATAACTTATGATGAAAAAGAATGGGATTATTTCCAAGAGAGAGGATTCCAAAAAGAAGAAGTAATAAATACTTGGGAACGGCTATTTGACCATGAATGGTTAGCTAGTAGACCAATTGATTGGGCTGGAGATTATAAGAAGAATTGGTTTCAAGGTGTTACGCCTAGAATTACTATGGATCAAGTTAAGAAAGTTTCAAGATTTATCGGTAAAGGATAATGAAATGTGATTGAAGGTTTGACTGACAATATCTCTCTTGCGGAAAAACGTCAGATTTTAAATAAAGTGGTTCGCTCAGGTTGATGAAGATTTTAATAATAAGGAGGAGTGATTTACATGTCAAAAAATAGGGATTTGCCCCCGATGAAATTTAAGTTGGGTGATAAGGTTCGATTCACATTCAATGGCAATGAACTGGTTGGAATAGTTGAAATAGCAGACTTTGGCGGTTCGATTAAAAATGATTACCATTTGTATGATATTTTTGCTGAAGGTTGTTTGTATAAGCATATTCCTGAAGAAGTTTGTAGAATTGCTTGCTTTTAATGAGATTGAACAGCGCTCAATGTAATCGAGTATTAGATAGACGTATACTTGGTTGCTTAGATTACGCTCAGGTCGGTTGTTTGATTGGAGCAACAAAGTTAGCAGGAGCGATTGAGGAGCATAACAAAAGGACTTGCGGATATGGAAGTTAATCATAAAAACAAGTCCTATTCTTGATGGCTATGTAGTTAAAATTCGTTCTTGTTTTGAGAATCGACTCTTTAAAAATAGGTGGCTGTTAAATTTATTTTTTTCTCTTTTTAAAAGCATAAATGCTAATTAGTACTATTCCCGCCAAAATAAACAATGCAGAAGGAATATATAAACTATTGTTTAGGGGAGTCGGTTCACCCATATAAGTTGCTAAATGCCTTACTGCACTACTAACGAGTAAATGTAAAAATAGCATTAAACTTCCTAAACAAAAGAAAATAAGTCCTGTATAATACATCTCTTTCATAATCAATCCTCCAATTAATAACCTGCCCTTTTTCTTGACTAACTGAAAATTATTTCCAAATATAAATTATAACAAAATATAATTTTGTTTGGTAGTTAAATGGCAAATGCACAATGAAGAGGATTGACTGTTACAAGTAAGGAGTAACAACCTCTTAGGAGCATTTAACAAGCCTGTGAGCGTTGAAAGGGAAGTAGAGGATTAATTTACAGAGGTTGTCTAATCATTGCTACAAAGCCTTGAATGGAGCTATAGGGGCTAATGTGAGAGCATAACAAGAGGACTTGCATACATGAAGTTTAATCATGTTCCTATTGGAGGAAAGCACTCGTTAGCCATCCATGTAGCGCTAAAACCAGCGCTACACCACAGAAAATGAAAGATGATTGCGTTCTTTCATGGGAGTTGAGTAGCGAAAAGTATTACTCAATTTTTATGAACAACGTGTAACTGCATGGTCAACATCTTTATTCTTTATTAAAACATTATTATCGTTATCAACTTGATAAATAATTTCTTCAGTATTTAAACATATGAACAAAGATTCCCTCAATTCATCATTCATATTTTCTTGGTGTGCAAATACAACAAATTCATCTTTGTCGACTTTTTGTTGATTACATGCAGTAACAAAACTTAGTAACAACATAAGTGCAATAATTGGTCTAAAGTTTTTCAATTTTCTATCCTCCTTGAATCTATATATTGGCAAACCTTTTCAACGCTCAAATTTCCCAATAAACAATCTAGAACTCTTTAATAAATGCATTTAGTATAAGAACCAAAATCGCTAATACAACACAAATATTTACAATGACTATACCAATTTTGTTATCATCTTTATCTTCCTTATGCTGTTGTTTTCTCTTTCTATATAAACCTTGAACCTTTTTTTTGCATTTGGACTTTATCTTGCTTATTTTGGCTCAAACATTTCCCCTCCTTTTTCAGGTCTTTATTCCCAATTGACTGAACATTCCCTCTATAGGGTGATTATAGCATTGTGAAGTATGAATTGGTAGATAAATGGAAAGTGTGCAACGAATGAAATTTACTGTTAAAAGAACCAAGTAGCAAGCTCGCAGCACAGTTTAACGAGCCTGTGAGCGTTGATATTGAAGCAGGGGAATCAATGACAGAAGGTTGTTTGATTGGTGCTACTAAGCTCGTATGCAAAGCTACAGAGCGTTAATATGAGTAAGACATACTCGTATTTGAACGATAAGCAGGTCAAGACTAGCAGAGAGGATAAAGCCTAGATTGACCTTATCAATCAAGCTAAAAAGGCTCATAATGAGAACGCAATCAGAGCGTTACTCACTAAGAGCCAATGGACAACATTCAGAAAGCATTTCAAAGAGTGTCGTGACGACATAGAGCAGGCGTACATTGAAAACAGTCACATCATGTATGACTTTTTATTATCACAGCATTAATTGTTGTGCTTTTTGAATGGAGAAAATATACAATATATGTAACCTAGAAAAGAAAGTGGGTATTTTAATGAAAGACATTAATGAAATAGTTGCTAGTTTACGTGTACATGGTGCTGTGGAATCTTATCCAAGACTACAGGGTTTACAGTATTTCAGAAGATTAAATGACTTTATAGAGAATACTTGCAATGAAAATATAGAGGAAATTAATGATAGAAATAATAGTAGAAATAAAGAAGGGGAAATTACTCCTCAACGACTCCTTGAACTTAATGAGGGAAAGAAATACAAGTCTTTTCAGAATTTCATTAGACCATCTTTGTTAATTACGTTATGTTCTTTTATAGAGGATGTTTTCACAAACCGTATTAATTCTGATAAAGAGTTAAAAAAGAAATTTAACAATCTACCAAAAGAGAAAATAGGCTGTATAAATAAAGCAAATAATTTTTTGGTTAATAATGGATTTGTGGAGTTAAATAACATAGAGGGAATTACTTATGTTTACGAGATGTATCTGATTAGGAATAGGTTTGTACATAATAAAGGAGAAGCTACAAAGTAAATTAAAGAAATGCAAAAGAAGTATGATTTTACAATCGAGAAAAATAAGATATTGCTTGGTGAAAAGTTTATAGAAAACTATATTGCTCATTTAGAAAAGTTTGCTGTAGAAGTAGCAAAAATTATTTATGTAAAAAAGAGTAGGTTTTCAAAATTTCAAAAAGATAAATCTTATATTGGTGATATTAAATAGGGTTAAGGCACATCACAACTAGGTTGGTGTGCCTTTTATATTGAAGGAAAGCACCCCTTAGATTTCTTCACAAACTTGTATTTTTAAACTTAATTAATTATTACTGTTCACACGCTTCTTTATTTTCCTTATGTCAATTATAATCCATTTTAAGATTGCAATTATTAGTACTAAAAGTGGTGTTGCCTGGGCTATGAGAAACCCTATCCAAAAATCATTCATAGTACTGGTCGGAGAAGCTGTTGCCATTCCACCTACAAATAAGGACATTGGGATTGAGATTACATTGAATCCCAGACTAATCATAACAAATGATAATCTTTTACTTGTAATCTTCGGTAACACAGCTGACCAAAATAAAATTCCTGCAACTAACAAAATCAAAATAAGACAAATACCCCAAACCATCAAATACCTCAAAGCCTCTACCTCCTAACTAAACGATAGCCCATCCCACTTTCTTGTAAAGATTAAGATGCACCTACAGTCTACTATTTTACCACAAAAACCCATATCGTTATTCAACTAAACTGTCCGTTAGTTCAATAACTGAATAATAAGTCGTTTGGTATAGTTTAACGCATTTACAAATATTGGTATATGGAAGAATGAGCTTATAAAGCAAGGTATGCTGAGAGTGCGGTAGCACATCATTAAGCTGATGTGCTTTTTCTATATGAATAAGATTAATGAATAAATATAAGAAGCGACAAAGCAAACACAGGCTCTTGGTTGTAATAAGGGTGTGGCAAAGTTCTATTCTTTCAACTTTGAGTCAGCTTTACAACAACAATCGTAGTCAAGCTTACAGAGCAATTTAACGAACCTGTGAGTAAGTTAGTGGAGCAGAGGGAAACATTTACACAGGTTGTTTGACAGGTGCTACAAAGCCATGTATAGAGCTATAGGAATGATTGAGAAAGCATAACAAAAGGACTTATGAGTAATTTTACTCACAAGCCATAGATTGATGTGTGATGGAATGTTGTATCGTTAGTTGAATTCGGGGGTAATATCCCACATTATTCATTATGTTTAAACAGTAAGCCTTTACCGACATATTCTTTATATCCCCAAATACTAATCAGCATCATTATTATTCCAATCACTAAAACAGAAATGGAAACTCCTGATAAACTTCCGTTAATTATATCAAAAATAGACATACCTATAAGAATCCCACTGATTGCTGAAATAAATGACCAAAAGAATCGTTTCATTGAAATCATCCTCCTTTTTTAGGTCTTTATTCCTGAAAAACTGAACATTCCGTCTGTATAGCAATTATAACATTGTGAGGTGCGAGTTGGTAGATAAATGGGGATTCACGACAAAAGAGATTGACGGTTATAAGAACTGAATAACACCTCTTAGAATCGTTTAACGAGCCTGTAAGCGTTGATAGGGAAGCAGAGAAAGCATTTACACAGGTTGTCTAATCGTTGCTACAAAGGCTTGAATGGAGCTATAGGAGCAATTGTAGGGGGCATAACAAAAGGACTTGGGTAAATTTTAAACAAAAGCCCTAGATTGATGTGTGATGGACTATTGCTCTTCTTGTTGAAAAATGACTCATAAAATTATTTTTTCTCCAAGATTATCTAAATCTCTTTTTAAGTTGAAAATAATAAGTATTCTATGAGACCTTTCTGTAACTCGACCAAAATCTACAACTTGTTGTATTTCAACTATGTCATTTGTATAAATTTTTTGTGAGTCTCTAACTTCGGTAATCTTTACGCCTAAATTGTCAATAGAATCCCAATGTACAATGTTAAGTTCAACTACTCCTTGATAAGAAGCTTTTATACTCAAATCATCATCTCCCTGCATCTCGAATAACTGAAAATTCTGCTAATAAAATTGTAACATAGAAATTCATGCAGTGGTAAATAAATGGTAAAAATGCAACAAATGAGATTGACTGTTACTTCTAAGCGAGACGAGCGTGTCTAAATGCCTTAAAGCTTATTCATTAATTATCCATGAAGAAACTCAGGAGAAAACCTGTATAGATTGCTCTGTTGGTTAGCAGGTTATAGAGTAGTGATTTACAAGTCGAAATGTATCATTATTTAAACTGTGTGAGTGAATACAGATTTTTAATAGAGGAACTAAGGTCTTGGCGAGAGGGGATGCGAAAGCATCAATATAAGTTTATAAAGGCATGCCTTTAGCAACCACCTCGAATGGACGGAATTTGCGTTTGTAAAGGGTGCTAAAGCGAATGCCATCTGTTTAAGTTTGGCTGAAACGGCAAAAGCAAACGGCATCGATTTCTATAAATACCTAGTGACCTTATTGACAGAACTGCCAAATTTACCGATTCACCAACAGCCAGAGATTTTAAAGAATTACATGCCTTGGTCGAAAAAAATCCAAGCAACATGTGCAAAATAGCCGTTTACCTGAAATTTTTTTCAGATAAACGGCTATTCGTTGTGCGTACCGAAAAGGTGCGCTTTTTTATATTTCGGGCTTACGTTGCTTTTTCTTTCGTTGTTAAGTGACTACAGGTTTTTTCTAATCAAAAAGCGTACGGAAATGCGCGAGAAATTAATTGTGCTGGTGCTTACATTAATAAGCACATTGGATTGTACATGCGTCCTATAAAAAAGTATTTGTGACTACCTGTTTGATAATCTCTTATTGTTTTAGTTTTCTTATAGTGACATATAATACCATTAGTATTATGATTAGTGTAGATGGAGGTGAGGTAGATAGAAACAAAAGCACAAATTAATTTTATCGAGTTTGTAAAAAACACTATCAGTAATAACGGCCAATCGATCGAAACACGTCTTAAAGAAAAGCACAATGGATTTGAAAACGGTTGGAAGATGGATGGGAACGAAGTTGTGTTTTGGGTTAGCCCAACAGTGAGGCTTAGTGATTACACAGGAACCATATTGAATGAATTTAGGTTCATTATAGATTTTGACGAAGATAAAAATAAGTTTACTGTATCAGGTAAAAGTGTTAAGTCTAAAAATTTATTATAAATCATTAAGTCACATCTAACTAGGTGTGGCTTTTTATATGCCTCTTATCTCTAGCGATGACATATAATTCCGATATAGTTATGGATCAAGTAGGGGCTATTGTTCGAAAGCTATGCATTATTGACGGTCTGCACTTTGAAGTAAAGTGAACTGCCAGTATGACTTTAACGTGGATTCTTTTAGACGGCATGTATTAAGCATATGTGTGCCGCAAGCTATAAAATTGCTGGTAAGCGGTATTGATGCACAATATCCTTCAAATGAATTTGTGATAGCCTTAAAAAAGGGCTTGTATGTATGAGTTGTATTCATACATACAAGTCCTAGAATGTGGGCTATATCAAAATTCATTTATTGCATCATTGGATTAAATGTTTAACATTCGCACAAAATTAATTCATTTTTGCAAAAGCTACAAGTGTTCCTTTGTCGCAAGAATCAAAACCATTCTTTTCATAAAAATGACGAACATCAGGAGCTTCTTCTGTTAAAAGAACTTTTTGGCGAACATCTTTATATTTTTCTAAAACATGATTCATCATATTAGTTGCAATGCCTCGATTTTGATGGCTATTCAATACTAAAATATCCTGTATATAAAGGATTGTGAGACCATCACCTACAACTCTTGTTAAACCAATTAATTGATCATTTTCCCATGCAGATAAGACAAATATTGAATTTAGCAATGCTTGCTGTAATTGATCTAAATCTTTTGTATATGCATACCATTCTACATCTTCATAAAGAGCTTTTAAATCGTTTTTATGAATATACTTTTCTTCTTTAAATACAATTGTCATTAAAATTCCTCCTCAAAATTTTATTTTGAAGAGTGTAAACGTAATTTATCCACTGTCTTAAACCACCTTTCAAACTTCTTCTGCATTCTTATAAATTAATGAGCTATGTTCATAGTAGAGAATAGCCCTTTTCTTTTTCTATCTTTGATGAAATTGTAACCTAGTAGAGCAATTGATGGTAGAGGATTGGAAATGATGCACACTTTTATCAGGGGTGTTGATTCACCATTTTTATCCACACCGATTAGAAGGCTCGAAGATTTATCGAAACAAAATCGCTCTTTATCGAAACTATTTGAGCTTATATCGAAACAAAATCCCATTTTATCGAAACTTTTTGGGCTTTTATCAAAAAACAAGCTCTTCATTGATATCAAACTATCTTATAACAAGAAACTATAAAATTATGTATGTATGATTTCAATACTAATTAGCGCTTCTATTCATCGTAAAAATCTGGAATAATCTAACATTGAAAATGTTTTTTTTATCTAAAGATGAAATCTACATTGATTTAAGTGGGAAGAACAGACTATAGGCAAATGCGTAGACTAACAATCCATGTATTGCATAACCTATATCGAAATCGAAAGGAGGAAAAAATTATGCGTTACGACTACAATTATGACAATTATGGAGGACAAAATAGGGGTAGTCATCCATATCATCCGGCTCACCCAATGCATACCTACCCGATGCATACCTATCCAATGCATTACTACCCAACTCCAACTCATGCTTACCCATCTTACTATCACCATCCGCACCACCATCACCACCATCATCCGCATCACCGTCCGTACCCAACTCCATATGGCTACCAATGAGAATAAAGCAGCACTTACTATAAAAAACGAAGTAACAAAAATTGCATAAAAGTTTGTTGTTCCAGCTCGTTAATAATCATTTTAAAAGTGCGACAACGGATGCTTTATTGGCAAAGGATTTGTAAAGTGCAAAATAATCAACTAGCCAAATAACGATTCCGAAAGAAATTCTTTTAATTTGATGGATTTTTTTACAAACTTATAGTTCGGCATTTGACTAATCATGATGTTCCAAAATATTTGGAACAACACAACGATATTATGATTGTTTCTTATAAATCTAGCTTGTATTAAAGGTTTATATGTTAATAAGGGTCACCGGAGGAAAGTGACCCTCAGTAACAATTCAAGGCGGTGCAAGCTAATAATTAGCTTATTTTAGTATTATGATGAGATAGCATTTTTGTATAGTGAATTGCCTTAGTAAAGGATTTTTAAATAAAAATGTAAAAAACATGAAGAGAAATATAGTTAGGTGTTGATTAAAGTCATATCCACAAAAGGGTATGACTTTTTAATATGAATTGTGGGACCGCAAAATAAAGCGTGCTATGCCGAGGCCATTAAAGAGCATTATTAAGGAGCTTACAGTAAGGCTATGAGCGTTTAAATAAATAAAGAAAACGTTCAATTCTGTTCTACAACGGACTTAATAGACGTGATAGTCGAAAACATTAAAAGAGTAGAACAGAAGTAGAAAATTCGCTGGACTGATGATTGATTTTTGAAATAGGGGAGGGAGAGGTTAAATAGGATGGACGTCTATTCGACAATCGTCATTGAAGGTGAGAAGGCCCTAATTTGAGCAAACGAAGATCGCTTGTGTAAAAAATAGGCAAATGCATAGACTGTCAATCCTTTATAGCATATCTTAAACCGAAATCGAAAGGGGGAAAATTATGCAATATTATGACCGATACGACCAGGACTATGATTATGACAGTTATGGAAGACGTCGGAGAAGGCGGCACCGATACCCGTTTTACCCAATCTATCCATTCTTCCCACCATTCTATCCACCATATTATCCGCCATATCCATATTACCCGCCATATTATCCACCATACTATGGAAGTCCATACGGCTATTAATAATCAATATATCTACTTAAAAAAACTAGAAACGACAAAATCTTAAGTAGAGAGTCTGTCGTACTAGTCCGTTAATAATAATCATTTTAAGTATGGGAAGAAACGGAGTGCTTTGATACTTAAGCCTTGTATAAGTGCAAGATAAGTGACTAAAAATAACTGACCAAATATTAACTTGATTGATATTGAAGAAAATACGATAGGATGGTTGTTGAATTAAAGGCAGCTTTTCAAATTTTAAGAAGACAGGAATATAAAGCAAGGTCACTCTGAAAAAGTGACCCTGAATGAAGAGGAGTAAGGCTTAGAAGCTTTACCCTCTTATTTATTTCTAAATTTGATAGTTCAACTTTGAAAATTAATACATGAAAGTAGCGCCGACAATAATTAATAGTATAAATAGAACAACAATTAGAACAAATGTTGAACTGTTATTGCCACCTCCATAGCAATAACCCCCGTAGTAACAACTGTTGTTGTAATTGCCCATATTTCCGCAGTATCCCATGAAGCATTCCTCCTTTCTACGTCTATAATATGTATCGCCATAAAAGCAAGAGGAGATATTTATCCAACTAAAATCCTTTAGAATTAGAAATTTGGAAAATGATTTTAACGTACTTTAAAAATAAAAAGGGTCACCCGTATGGAAGGTGACCCTCAGTAACGATTCAAGGCGGTGCAAGCTAAAAATTAGCTTAATTTATTATTATGACGAGTCAGCTACTTTTGCATGGTGGATTGCCTTAGAGAAAGATTTAAAAATGAAAATGTTGAAAATAGGAGTATACCATTGGAGCATAAATTTTTGTGTAAAGTCACTCTTGTTGCTTTTTTATCATTTCGTATTAGATGGGTGAAGTGGTACTGTTGAATTATAGGAATTATATAGTCTTCCTGGCAGATCACTATAGTGTGTGTTTGATTTTCGTTCCGACTAGGCGCTTTCCTTGGGGTGTCCGAAGATTATTTTGAATTTAACATTATGTAGAGAAATTTTGGTCGTCTAGAGCATATGAAAATATAACAAAAGCACTCGCATGAACGAGCCTTATTCATACACATTATGCTATTGTTTCTAAAAATCGCCCCAAATTATTTCATTACTGCTTTTATTTTATCCGGTATCATAATTACTTCGGTTTTCAAATCGACGGGTCGATACGTTTTATCAATACATTCGTCCCAATAAGCTAAATGCTTCTGATCAATCCGATGTTCTGAATCTTTCATCTCGAACAGAATACCAATATAAGTATTCCTCATCCTCTGTTATTTTTTCTCCATCCAGCGTCACCATAGTATCGTTTAAAAATTGCAACCATTCATCTACTTTCGATGATTTTCCTTGTATGACTTTTAACATACTAACTCTCCGCCGCTCTCTTAATTATCTGGAAATTGTTTCTTTATCAAAATTGTAGCGCAGTAAAACATGTTTTAGTAGTTAAGTGGTAAATGTGTAATCTTCTATTAATCATAAGTATAAAAAAATTCCCTTAGTACATTATAACTAGAGAAAATAATCACAATAAAGTAAGTGTATAGAGAGGTGAAAAGTTTAAATAAATGGATATCATCCTAGCGATATTACCAGCTCTCTTTTGGGGAAGTATTGTGCTCTTTAATGTTAAGCTTGGTGGTGGTCCTTATAGCCAAGTACTTGGGACAACATTTGGTGCACTTATTTTCTCCATAGGTGTTTATTTTGTTGTAAAGCCTGTATTAACTCCTGTAGTGATTGGAGTCGGAATTGTATCGGGCTTATTTTGGGCATTAGGGCAAGTCAATCAATTGAAAAGTATTGATTTAATAGGAGTTTCCAAGACGATGCCCATTTCGACAGGGCTACAGTTGGTATCAACAACTTTATTTGGAGTTATTGTGTTTCATGAATGGTCGACAACAATGTCGATTATATTAGGTGTTCTTGCACTTATTAGTATCATTATTGGGATCGTGCTTACATCGCTTCCAAATCCAGAAGAGAAAAAACAAGAACATGGAGGTAATTTTAAAAAAGGAATTTTAATTTTACTTGTTTCAACTTTTGGTTACTTAGTATATGTAGTGGTAATTCGCTTATTTAATGTAAGTGGGTGGTCTGCTTTATTTCCGCAAGCAATCGGAATGGTTATAGGTGGGATTTTGTTAACATTTAAACATAAACCATTTAATAAGTATGCGATTCGCAATATTATCCCTGGTTTAATTTGGGCTGCTGGAAATATGTTCTTATTTATATCTCAGCCACGTGTTGGAGTCGCAACAAGTTTTTCTCTTTCTCAAATGGGAATCGTCATCTCAACTTTAGGTGGGATTTTTATTTTAGGTGAGAAAAAAACAAAAAAGCAATTTATAGCGATTATGATCGGAATTGTATTTATAGTTGCAGCTGGAATTATGTTGGGGATTGCGAAAGGATAAAAGGGAGGACATAATAATGTATCCAGATTTAGAAGGGAAAGTTGTTGTTATTACAGGTGCTGCAACGGGACTAGGAAAAGCAATGGGAATGCGCTTCGGAGCAGAAAAAGCGAAAGTTGTCATTAATTATCTCTCAAATGAAGCTGAGGTAAATTCTGTTGTTGAAGAAGTTAAAAAAGCAGGCGGGGAAGCCATTGCTGTACAAGGTGATGTTACAGTTGAAGCGGATGTCATAAATCTTATTCAGACAGCAGTGAAAGAATTTGGCACGCTTGATGTGATGATTAATAATGCAGGTATTGAAAATCAAGTACCTTCACATGAAATGCCGTTAAGTGATTGGAATAAAGTAATAAATACAAACTTAACTGGTGCGTTTTTAGGAAGTCGAGAAGCCATTAAATATTACGTCGAGAATGATATTAAAGGAACAGTTATCAATATGTCCAGTGTTCACGAGAAAATTCCTTGGCCGTTGTTTGTGCATTATGCGGCTAGTAAAGGGGGCATTAAGTTAATGACAGAGACATTAGCGCTAGAATATGCCCCAAAAGGGATTCGTGTTAATAATATCGGTCCTGGAGCGATCAATACACCTATCAATGCTGAAAAATTTGCAGATCCAAAAAAACGTGCAGATGTGGAAAGTATGATTCCTATGGGGTACATTGGAAAACCAGAAGAAATTGCCGCAGTCGCAGTGTGGCTTGCTTCATCACAGGCTAGTTATGTAACGGGGATTACTCTATTTGCAGATGGTGGAATGACATTATATCCTTCCTTCCAAGCTGGTCGTGGATAAGTATTGGTAAGAGGTATCAAGAGCTTCTTGATGCCTTTTTTAATGTCAAAGCAATTTTAATGAGGTTCAATTGTAGAGTATAAAATAAAAACCTTTTGAAAAGTAGAGTTGAATAATTTTTTTATTTTCCTTATAATTAGCACCAGATAATAAAATGAGGTTATAAAAACATTTTGTTACATGCTAACAATTATCTTGTTTAAGATGGTCATAAATAAGTTATTGAAGCAAAAAATAACATATCGTCCAAACAAAAAGTAGTAAGTAAAGAGTTTAGACGTATTAATTACTTGTGTAATAATTATTGTCTTTTTATTAGTATCAAGTAATAGTACTTAAATGTATAAAAGGAGAGGGATTGTAAATGAATAACGTTCAATCTAAAGCTAGAATAACGGCCATTGGTACCTATGTTCCCGAAAAAAAACTAACAAATGATGATTTAGAAAAGCTAGTGGAGACGAGTGACGCATGGATTGTACAAAGAACTGGCATAAAGGAAAGAAGAATTACGAGCGAGAATGAATTTGCATCAACATTAGCCTTTAAAGCAATAGAAAATTTAGTCGAACAATATCAAAAGGATCTTTCGGATGTAGATTTAATTCTCGTTGCAACAACTACACCTGATTATGTCTTTCCTAGTGTAGCCTGCCAAATTCAGGAACACTTTAATATTAAACAGGTAGGTGCACTAGATCTTCATGCAGCTTGTGCTGGTTTTACATATGGATTACATGTTGCGAATGGATTAATTACATCAGGGCTCCATCGTAAGATTTTATTTATTACAACAGAAGTTTTATCTAAGGTGACGGATTATACAGATCGAACGACATGCATCCTTTTTGGAGATGGCGCTGCAGCAGTTTTAATTGAAAAAGATGAGGAAATGCCAAGCTTTATCGCTAGCCATATGGAAACAAATGGTGCTGGAGGTAAGCATTTATACTTAACAAATTTATCAACTACCATGCATAGTTCTTCCTTGAGTACCTCTGGAAAGTTAGTTCAGAATGGTAGAGAAGTATACAAATGGGCAACACGTACACTTCCAAAAGGGATAGAGGAATTACTAAAACAAGCAAGCATGCCACTTGGTGAAATAGACTGGTTTGTGCCTCATAGTGCAAATTTACGAATGATTGAATCCATCTGTGAAAAATCTGGTATTAGCCTAGAGAGAACGTTAACTAGTGTTGAATATATGGGAAATACATCTTCAGTTTCTATTCCATTAGCCTTACAGATTGGGATAAATGAAGGAAAGTTAAAAAATGGGGATACCTTATTAATCTATGGATTTGGTGGAGGACTTACACATGCGGGGCATATCATTAAATGGTGTGTAGAATAATTTGCAACCCCTCTCATTTGCCCCTTTTTCATTAGTTTTAAAAACTTAAACAAAGGACCGGTACTCAATATTTTGTTGCAAATGAGTATTCGGTTTTTTTTAACTTGAAATTACCTGTGTATCATCGTAATTCTCTAATTTAAAAGAAGATAGATGAGTAGTAATTTTATACAAATGGAAATGATATGATGTATTATTGGATTAAGATATTTATTTAATAGTCATCTAAAAATCTGTTACATTTATTGTTTCTACTATCACTTTATAAAAACCTAAATCGTATGAATCATTTATCATATTCTATTATTATCCATCGATTGAAAAGAGGGTAATGCGGTGATGAACTCTTGCTGCAATTGTGATTGTCACAAAAATGTATTTCGTTTAAATAAAGTGTCTTCTTGTCCGATTTGTCTAAGTAGTTCAGTTCAGCCTTCAGTTCCTAACAATTTTACGACAGGAGCAATTTGGAGAAATCCAGCCACAGATAAGATAGTTGTCACTCTTTTAAATAAAACAGACGCACCCCAAACAGTGACAGTATCGGTAGTAGATTGGCAAAATTGTGCCCAAGCAGAGATGCAAAAAGATGCCTTTTTATGCGGAGAATCTCAGCCTTCACTTTTTAACGGTACACCAACTCCTCTTACTTTTACTATTCCAGCTAAAAAACTTCTCATCGTTCATGCAACTCCGCAAAATACTTGGCTACCTAATGATCCATGTTATGAAGTGCTTGTTAAACACCCAGGTGATCCTGTCTTTCCATCTGATCCAGTTATTTTTAATACGTGGGGGATTAATATTGATGGGGTGCCTCAAGAAGGAAATACAGTGCTACATCAACAGTTTCATCGAACTTTTTTCACTTGAACGTAGGGAAGTGGAACAACTTCTTATAAGCTAATAAAAATGACTAGAACTCATTTTTAAAGTGAGTGACTAGTCATTTTGTGCTAGAATTTAAGGAAGTAAAAGTAGTGTACGTAGTTAATCTATGATGAAGCTGGGCCTCCACCATTCTACCACCAAATTTGTAGGATAAACTTGTTGCTTTACAATATAAAAAATCATTCATGTAACTCTCACTCATTTTATATATAATTTAAAATATGGCTCATCCCAAAAGTTGTGGATGACATTTTTAAAATATATGGGCTGTATTTTAGTTGATTGTAGTGGAGACTGGGCGACTCCTTGGGGATCAGCGTCACAGATGAGACCCTGGAGCGAGCAACGCGAGTGAAGCGGCTCATCGGACGCCCCCCGGAAGCTCTGCTCTGCGCGAAAGCGAAGCGTCAGCGGCAAAGCGCCCAGTCGGAACGGAAATCAACCACACGTTTTGTCGAATAGCCTAAAATATGACATATATGGAAGTAGAGTGAAGAAGATGTTCCCTATTTTAGATACTGAACGTTTAGTGTTAAGAGAACTCACTGAGAATGACGCGCAAGATGTTTTTAATTGCTTCTCTAATCCTGATGTATTACGTCACTATGGCCAGAAACCATTAACAAGTTTAGATCAGGTTAAGCAAATAATAATTAATTTTTCAAAGAATTATGATGAAAAACGCGGTATTAAATGGGGAATTGCATTAAAAGGACAGAAAAGTATTATTGGTACTATTGGTTTTCAAGAGTGGTCCACTGAACATAAAAGAGCTGACATTAGTTATGCACTTTTTCCTGAGAGCTGGGGAAAAGGGTATGCAAAGGAAGCTGTTCATAGAGTCATATCATTTGGCTTTCAAGAGATGGATTTACTGCGTATAGGAGCAATTGTTTTTACCGAAAATGATGCTTCAAATAAGCTATTAGAAAAATTAGGCTTTGAAAAAGAAGGGGTATTAAGAAATTATATGCACCAAAACGGTGTTCCATTTGATACGAATATTTTTTCTTTAATAAAGTAAAAAACAACGTAAACAAGCATAAAGGTCCAGGTACTCAAAATGATTGAGGATCTGGACTTTTTGTCTTCCATCTTTTTAAACTATATGGCAGGAACTTAATAGATTTTGCTTGATACATTTTGGCACGATATTCATAAACAATAACAATTTCTCCAATAAAACTGACAGGAGAAACTTGTCCACTTACCTTTGCAATAAGTTGATTGTCTTGTACTTCGTAATGAATTATATTTCCGAAGGCGATATCATCAAATAAGTTTGAAGGCAGTATATCTAAAGGTGGTATATCAACTGTATAAGTTATATCACCAACTTTGATTTCGGCTGTAGTAGTCGTTAAACTTGTTTTTACGTTTTTATAGATAATTGCCATAGGATTATCAACAAGAACGTCAATCAATCCGTGTGTATCTCTATAAACATGAACCTCTTCATCTAATAAACCTGTGCCATATCCTTTTGTCAAAATAATGATTAATTCTTTTTCTCCATCTTTATTGATGTCTTCGTAATGTATTTGCGGGGCGTATGCGGGGTTAGTAACGTTTATCCAAAAAGGTCTGAAGTAAGTTTCCCCTTTAAAATCAATTTTAAAATCTTGATATAGGTCCCCTATTTTCTTTGCATACAAAGTTATTTTTTCATGGCTTAATTTTGAAACTAATTCATACTCTTCATTTTTTGCTTCTGCGATAGTAACAACAATAAGAAAAATGGTAAGCAGTAAAATAATGTATTTTTTCATAAGCAACACCTCGTTTTAGTGTTCCTTACTATAGCCTCTTTATGCTGATGGTTGAACTTATGAGCAAATATTTAGTCATCGTATTGTTAAATTTGAAAATTAATCTTCAAACAACAAAGCTTCTGCAATCTGCTATAAAATATGTAATTGCAATTGTCCATATTTAGAATGAAAAAATGAATAGGGTCACCCGGAGGAAAGTGACCCTTATTAGTAAATTTTGAAGGTGAAGGGGTAAATTATTATTACCCTTCTAAAATATGGGCAACAGAGATACTGGCGTTGGTGATAATTAATATTTCATGAAACTTGCGCCGACAATAATCAATAGAATGAATAGAACAACAATTAAGGCAAATCTTGAACTAGAACCACTACCATAACCTGAATAGTCCATACCTACTTCCCTCCTTTCTATAATCTATAATATGTATAGTTGTAAAAAGGATGGAAGGTAATCATCTAATCAATTAGAATAAAAAAAGGCCACCCTGAACAAGTGACCCCGAAATGAGGAAGTATTAGTAAAAATAACTTGCCCTTACTATTACAACATGTTTTACACATAAATGATCATATTGAAGGCTTTAACTTTATCCATAATGAAGATTTTGAATAAAAGCTAAAGCCTTTTATCAAAAAAAATGTTAATTTAGTACAAGAAAGTAGCGCCGACAATAATTAGTAGGATGAATAGAACAACAATTAGTACGAATGTTGAACTAGAGCCACCACCATAATTAGAGCATCCCATAAAATATTCCTCCTTTCTACCACTTATAATATGTATAGTTGTGGAAAGAGGGGGAGTTAATCATCCAATCAATTGAACTTCCCTCCGAAAAAAATTAAATCAATCATATATTTTTTCTTTTCTCATTAAATTCACATCCTAAGGTTCAATACATACGTTTTAAATATTTAGGAATTACACAATAAATAACAGATAACTTTAGTTTGTTATCTGTTATTATTTCTTCATTCATTTTTGAGAGGGATCTACCATGTCACCTGAAAAATTATTCTCAAGATTCTCTTTTGTTTCAGCATTGACGGTTTTTTCTTTTGCTTCTGCTTGTTCACTAGCTGGAGCTTCATCTTTAGAAGAACATGCTGTTAATAGTAGAGCTGCCATTGCTCCGATATACAAAAAATTTTTCATTCCTGTAACCTCCGTTATTGTTAATTCGTTACGTTTAGATTGCGCACATTTCATTTGAAATATGACGGAAATGGCAATGATAAAAATTTGTTTTGTAACAAAAAATGAATAATAGTCGTTAAACAATAAAAGGGGGAAATAGGCATGAAGAGAATTGTAGGGTTCGTCACAATTTGCGGATTGGTATTAGTAGGTTGTTCACATAAAGAAACCAACGACATAATAAAACAGGATAATAGTTCGAAACTTGTTGGAGATGTTTTAGCCAAGGAAACTGAGTGGAAAGAAAGTGAGTATTTTACATCTGGAAATTTAAATTTGATTGGTGAACCGCAATTATTAGGATTTACGAATAGTAAAGAAGAAAAAATATTTGCTGGCAAAGCAGGGAAATACGCCTGGCACTTTTGGGGAGAGAGCGTTAAAACAAGAGACTTCCTTAGCGTAAAAGGGACTCACCAATTAACGCAAAAAGAAATTGAATTGGTTACAAATGCTAAGTTACTTGGGCCAAACAGTGGGGCAGATAACCATGCTCCAACCAATATGACTTTTCCAAAGGGCGGTATGTGGAAGCTTGATGCTTATATTGATGGGAAGTTGTTTGGTAGCGTTTTTGTAAAAGTGGAAAATTAAATACATAACCACATTAAGCAATTGAAACATACCATGCTATCAATCGAGAGAGCCTGGTAGCTCACTATTAATGACAATAGACAATTTATAAATTGTTATTAGAAATATTATGGAAGCTGACAAGCATTGGACAAGCTTTATCAACGAAAGAGGAATCACTGCTCATGTATTCGTTCCAGAAGATGGTGAGGAATACAATACACATTTTAATTATAACTGTAGCTAAATCCTGTAAAGTAAATATAGGATGTTCTTTTTATAGAAAAACAGACAACATCATTAGTTATCTGTTTTTCTGGTTTGTTTAGTTATTAATTTCTAAGCGCATTTTACAACTCATTTCTTTATATCCATGTTTTTCATACAAAGTAAAAGCGCCATTATTTTCTGCCAGAACGCTTAACTCCAAATAATCTAATTTACGTTCTTCTGCCCATTTCTTTGCCTCTTGTAGCAAAAGTGAACCAATGCCCTTGCTCTGGTATTGACCTGCAACAATTACATCCATAATATATGCATAATTATGCTGGACAATACAAGAATAAGGAGGAGTAGTTAATTCTTGAATTAACAAAAAGCCGGCAATACTGTTATCTATTTCAGCAACAAAAATATCTGATTTTTCTTCTGAAATTGTGTTTGTAAGAAACTTCACATCCTGTTTTGCTGGAGCTATATACTTTGGTTGGAGTTTTGACATTTCTAAAAACAGTTCTTCATATAATATTTCTATTTGCGGGATATCTTCTAATGTTGCAACTTTAATATTCATAAATTCTACCTCCATTCGAATTTCATACCATCCCATTCTACTATATTCTGTAATTTTTATAAATGATATGCAAATTGAACAAAAAACTCGTATAGCTAACACCGTATAAACCGCATAGGAATTCCAATACTAAAGCTGTTTTAAACTTTCAGTATGAGAAAGGAGGAGTTCATCAGTGCGATTTTTAACATGGATAATTTTAGGCGCGGCTACTATTTATGGTGTCCTGAAACGCTTTGGGATATTAAATTCCAACAAAGCACAACAAATGATACCGTCTATGCAGCAAGCTACGACACCAGTACAATTAGTAGCAAACAGTAATCCACTTACCGCAAATACACCAAAACAATAAATAATGCACTATCTAGCTTATAGACAATTAACTGTAAAGGTCTATAAGCTTTTACATAAAAAATGAAAGCTTATTTTCCTCTTTACAAAAGTATCCAGAAAAATGTATAGTTGTGTTAAATATATGGTGAAACGGGGTTTTGATTATTTATGATGAAACTTATTAATGGCTAATAGAATTTTAAATAATTTTAAAGTGCAATAAGACAAATTAAGGTCTATACCTTAATTCTTTTTAGTTCGCCCATTTGCACAATAGCGATTAGAAGTCATCATATCTATTCAGATTATATATTCAATAATTTCTATAAGCCTCTAGTAGGGTCAAGGTAAAATCCGGACATATAGTTCATTTGTGCGGAAGCCGAGGCGACAACGGTAGTTTATCTATGTCCCAGCTACTATTACACTGAGGAGTATTGATCTATATTGAATTTAAATTTGACTATGAGAAGGATTTCTTCTTATAGTTTTTTTTTATGTCTTTTTGGGGGTGTGTAAAATGGTAATGTCTCAATTACTTACTTTGAGTTAACAAAATAGAGAAATGAGGCGTAAATATGACAAATTATCAATTAGTATATGATTACAAAGACAATCAAAAGTATAGAGAAAGTTTCAATGAATTAGTAGAGTTAGTTTTTGGATTAGATTTTAGCCAATGGTATGAAAAAGGCTGCTGGAACGATCAATATATTTGTTATTCATATGTCGATGGTGAAAAAGTAATTGCAAATGCATCAATAAGTAAAATGACTGTTGCTGTAAACAGCGAGGATTATAAAGCCATACAAGTTGGTACAGTAATGACGCATCCAAATTATCGTCATAAAGGTTTAGCAAAAAATTAATGAATGACATTATTGATAAATATGAGAAACAATATGATTTTATCTATTTATTTGCTAATGAAACAGTCCTAGATTTCTATCCGAAATTTGGGTTTTCACGAGTACAAGAAAGTAGATATTTCTTAAATGCTGATGGTTTACAAAAAAAAACAAACAGAACGATCCGAAAATTAAATGTTGAAAATATCAACGACTTATCTTTATTGAAATTGTATGCGAAGGAAAGAATTCCATTGTCGTCGGTTTTAGATGTGAAAGATAATGAAAATCTACTTATGTTCTATTTTCTTATTGCATTTCCTAATTCAATTTATTTTATCGAAGACAAAGACGTTATAGTATTATTCGAAAAAGAGGATGAAGAATTACATCTTTTTGATGTTGTTAGTCGTAGTGAAATTGATGTAATAGAGGTTTTAAGCTACATTACTACATCGGATATAAAAAGAATAATTTTTCACTTTATCCCTGATTGTCAGAATCTAGAGTCTGAAGTAATTGAAACTGAGGACGATGTATTGTTTATTCGGCCGATGATAGAATTCGGGACAGAACGACCTTTATTTCCATTAACATCACATTCGTAAGACCAGTTAAATGTTTGATTACAGTTATATTAAAGAGTTTTTTCTATTATAAGAATATGTGAAAAGGGTGATTCAACTTGATACAAATAAAAAGGATATATAAAGACAATTTCCCACAAGGCAAAAAAATTATTTATCAATACAGCTCTAATAATTATTATGATGTTTCCTATAAAGAGCGAGAAAATGGCTGGGCAATTGATTTTACGTTAAAACATTTCGACACTCCATTTCATAAATATTTAGAAGGAGAAATTTTTGAAGATTATATTGAGGATATTGAATGTTATATTGCTGAGTTTGATGGGAAAGAGGCGGGAATTGTTAGCTTCAGCCACGAGAAATGGAATAATGTGTTAAGAATTAATGATATTCACATTTATCAATCTCATCAACATAAAGGAATTGGTAGCAAGCTGATGGCATTGGTCAAAAAGCGTGCAGTAGAAATAGGTGTGAGGACAATCGTTTTAGAAACACAAACGTCGAATTATCCCGCCATACAATTTTATAGAAAGCATGGATTTCAGCTTATTGGATGTGACCTATTAAGTTACTCAAATAATGACATTGAAAAAAAGGAAGTACGAGTTGAAATGGGACTTGTTCTTGAAACGTAATTATCGAAAAAACATAGATATATTGCAATTCATTTTGACACCTTTCATTGGAAAAGATCAACATGACCTTTTCTACAGAGATAATAAAGCTGTTTAAAAAACGCCAGTCATGTTATTCAACAACCGAACCAAATTGTGGAATAAAAAAGAGATATTTGTAAGCGAGACAAAGTTGTTTATTTCCGGGGCAAAACATGAGAAAAGGTGTAATACTACATATCATTTGAATCTTTTTCTTAAAGGGAGATATTTGCGAAATAAAGAATGTGATTGTCCCAATAAGAACGAAATGTTGTTCGTTAGTAAAACGTTGAAGGAAAGAAATTGTTAAAGGGAGAGAGAAATGATGGGGTTCGACGAATGTATAAACAAAGATTTTAGTGGGGTCATATCGGTTACTCAAAAAGGTGAAAATATATACCGTAAAGCCTTTGGATACGCCGATTTACCAAATAAAGTATCAAACGAGTTTGATACAAAGTTTGCAACAGCCTCAGCAGGAAAAGTATTTGTTGCCGTAGCCATTTTGCAACTGATTGAACAAAGTCGATTATCTTTTGATAGTTGTATTGGGGACATCTTGAATTTTGATTTAAAGAATATTGATCCTCATATCACTGTCAGGCAGTTGCTTAATCATACATCGGGAATACCCGACTATTTTGATGAGTCTGTCATGGAAGATTATGACGAACTGTGGATAGATTATCCCAATTATAAAATACGTACATCGTCGGATATCATTCCATTATTTATTCATAAGCCTATGATGTATCCAGCAGGAGATAGATTTCAATATAATAATACAGGATTTGTTGTTCTTGGTCTTATTGTTGAGGCCATTACTGGCTCTTCGTTCGATGTATATCTTAATGAACATGTTTTTATTCCTTGCGGTATGTTGAATACAGGGTATTATGAACTGGACAGATTGCCTGCTCAATGTGCAAACGGGTATGTATATGATGACAGCAGACAAGAGTTTTATACTAATATTTACAGTGTAGACGTAAAAGGAACAGGTGCAGGGGGAGCATTTACTACAGTTATAGATGTTGAAAAGTTCTGGGTCAGTCTGATGAAGGGGCAATTGATATCGAAGGAAATGTTAAAAGAAATGTTAACTCCTCAAGTGAAAGAAGAATGCTATGGCTATGGGATTTGGCTGGATAAAAAAGAAGAAGGCACGTTTGATTACCACTTTGAAGGATGCGATCCTGGTATAAGTTTTTATAGTTCATACGACAAACAACAAGATTTGCTAATCACATTGGTAAGCAATTTTGGGTGTAACGTATGGAAGGTTTTCAGAGATATCAAAGGTTTGATCAAATGATCATATCGGTTCGCTTTAAGATAATCTTCAACAATTAGACGCTATTGTAACGTAGCGGCAGCGTCTCGAGGCTCGCTCATCGACCATTTCGAATGTATAAAAATGGTTAATCAACACGCATGGTATCTTATATGAAAATAAAACAAGCATAACCCCGACTTAAACTTAGGTCGGGGTTATGCTTAAAAAATGATAACTTTATTGTCTTTCTAAACCTTTTGCAATTACACAAATTTTTTAATATCAAGTATAGTTTGTAAATGTATTCCTTCATGGAAAATCGTTCGAATTAATACTTGCTCAATCGTATTCATTCCCATATCAATAGGAGGAAACTCTACATCTAATCGATCACCATACAATTCTTTTATTTGTATAGGCTGGGCTTTTAATAACTTCTTTAATTCTTCAAATGATGGAGTTTTCTCATTAAAATTAGCTGGAGATGTGCCATAGCCGAACCAAGATTGAAGTGATTCAAGTTCCTTACTTTTTTCGTTTGTTAAAGCCTCAATCCACAAATATTGGTCTAAATAAATATGACCCAAATTCCAGCGAATATTATTATGAAATCCAGATGGAATAGTATGAGCAATATCTTCCGTTACTGTTTCTAATACTTGTAATACTTCACTCCGATAACTATCCAACTGTTGAAATAGAATTTGATGACGTTGCTTCATATAAAATCTCCCCTCCTCTTTTTCATATAATATTGGATAAAATTACTCAAATTCCTTTTTATAGAAATAAAAAAGGGAGAACACGTTTTAAATCGTGTTTTCCCTATATTTATGGACTTTGAGTTTGAAGAGCTAATTTTACGCCTAACCCTATATAAACAAAACCTACAGCCTTTTCAATCCAACGTGAACCACTGCTTGTTGTTTTCGTAAAGATTTTTTCGCCAATGAAGCTTGTAATAATAGCTAACAAAATAGTATACAAAGCACTCATCACAACAAATGTAATCCCTAAAATCAATAATTGTACTGTGACTGATTGGCCATTTTGTTGAACAAATTGTGGTAAAAATGCTAAGAAAAATAATGCCGTCTTTGGATTTAAAATTTCCGCTAAAAATCCTTGTCGGAACGAAGTACTTGCAGGGCTTTGCTCAACAGTTGGCTTTTCTAATTTTTGTGGTTTTGTTAGTAGCATTTGAATACCTAAATAAACAAGGTACGCAACTCCGATATATTTCACTACTTCAAACGCAGTTGCAGAATTCATTAAAATGGCAGATAGACCTAGTACAGCAGCTAACGTATGAACTAAGTCGCCTAGTCCAATACCTAGTGCAGTATAAATACCGTTCTTTTTACCACTTTTCAGCGTTTGCGTAATAGTAATGATAACAGCAGGGCCAGGAATTAAAAATAAGAGAAAAACTATTGCAATAAAAGATAACATGCTTAACCATCCTATTCTAATAAACTAAACACTCAGCTAAGATGAATGCAAAAAATATTATATTCTATCTCTTGTATACCTGTCGATACTGAAAAGTGATGAATTCAACTTATAATGAAAAAACAAGGGGGAATAAGCTCGTCGCATTACGTGTGGTATTTCCGTTCAGACTAGACGCTTCCTTAGGGGTGTACGTTGGAGTCGCTTCACTAGCTCCATGGTCTCATCTGTGATGCTAACCCCTAATGAGTAAGCCTGCCTTCACTCCAAATGTTTTAAAAATGTCATTCACAATTTTGGATGATGAGATAAAAAATAGGGATATTTGTATAATATTGTTTTTTATTTAATAATAGAGAAAGGGTTGAGGTGATAAATTGAAAACTATGAGATGGAATTTATCTTTGGGCATTCAAATTATATTAACTGTTTTTGTTATGATTATTGGTATTTATTGCTTAATAACTAAAGATTTTACTTTATTGCCGCTATCACAGATTTTGTTAGGGTTTACCTTTATTATTATTGGGCTTCGAGAATGGAAAAGAGCAAAAAGAAAGTATGTAAGCATACTCTATTTCGCTGTTGCGATTTTTATATTATTTGTTTATGTAAAATCTTTTATTGCTTATTAGAAACATGTTCATAGGGAGTGGCAACAATGAAGAATGTTATTGAAATCGTTAGAAATGTAGACCAACTAATGATTCCAGAAAATTTTGTTGGGATAGGTTCTACTAGAAAGGTATTTCGTTTTAAACATTGGGTCATAAAAAAGCATTTACACGAAATTGGTTTTATACAAAGTCAAAATGAACAAAAAATTCATCATGCATTAAAAGAGAAAGGATTAGCAGATTCCGTAGCTCCTATTTTGTACTTTGATGAAAAAATCTCAATACAACCATATGTTCAACCATTACCATTAGTTAATGGTGAAACATTTGACATAGATTTTAATATTGATTTGCGAATATCCACTAATTTAAAGGCAGCAATCGAAGAAATTGATCGAGTTTATGATGGATTTGACTTTTTGGATAGCAGTAATTATGGCGAAGACAAGCATGGTCAATTGATGTTATTAGATTATGGCATGACGAAAACTTTGTATGAAACAAAATGGGTTCCGCTCGCAGAAGCTGGCGTGTTACCACAAATTTATTTTGAGCCATGTATAAAATGTGGTGTAGAAAAAGAGCTTAGAATGTATGGAGAACATGATACGGATAGAAGATGTTACGAATGTGGAAAAGAGTAGCAGTATTTCTATGATGATATTTTTTACAGTCATATCTTAAGGGTGTAGCTTTTTTATTTTGCACTTATAATGTTAATAATAGTACCAACTACTAATGTTTAGTGTTAGAATAAGGTGATAAATCCTTTGGAGGTATTTTAATGTTAGATATTCAGCAAATACAAGAAGTCCTTAGACATCGTTACCCATTTCTTTTAGTGGATAGAGTATTGGAATTAGAGGAAGGTAAGAGCGCTGTAGCAATTAAAAATGTGACGATAAATGAAGAATTTTTTAATGGACATTTTCCTAATTATCCGGTAATGCCGGGCGTGTTAATTGTAGAGGCTTTAGCTCAAGTAAGTGCAATTATTATGCTTACAAAAGAAGGCAATCAGGGGAGACTAGGATTACTAGCAGGTATCGATAACTGTCGTTTTAAAAAACAAGTGAAGCCTGGTGATCAGCTCCGTCTTGAAGTGGAAATTACACGCTTAAAGGGTGCTATTGGTAAAGGACGAGGAATTGCAACTGTAAACGGAGAAATAGCTTGTGAGACAGAGCTTATTTTTGCATTTGGAAGCTAAGCCAATACGTTTAAAAGTGCTGCAAAAATTCATTGCAGTACTTTTTTCTATGTTTAAAGGATATTAAAAATAGTTGTTGAATAATATAAATAAGTGACTTCGAAATGGAGATGGTTACATGAATTATTCCTTAGCTCTTTATATAGCCACTTGTATCATGCAATTCATCATCCTTACAAATATTACGCTATTAAACAGTCAATGGAATGGCATTATGATGTGGCTATGTACAGGAATTTTTATTTTCTCAACTGCGGTTTTCATCTCAAGCAAATCGAATAAAAGAGGTTCTAATGAAGGAAATCCTAAATAAAAAATAGAGTTGATAATCTCAAAATCAACTCTATTTTTTTGCCCACTTGAATTCTAAAGTAGGACTTACTTCATTTTGTTGTCGTGTTAAATTGTTGGCTCATCACCAAAAGTTGTGGGTGACATTTGTTAAAATGAATGCCATATAGGTTGATTTTCGTTACGGCTGAGCGACTCCTAGGGGATTAGCGGCACATCGGACGCCCCCTGGAAGCTTTGCTCTGTGCGAAAGCGAAGCGTCAGCAAATGTTTTCTGTAGCGAAAGCGAAGCGGCAGCTACAATTGTTTTATCTGTGCGAAAGCGTGGCGACAGCCACAACATATGTTTTCTGTAGCGAAAGCAAAGCGTCAGCTACAAATGTTTTATCTGTGCGAAAGCGAAGCGACAGCAACAAAGCGCCCAGTCGGAACGGAAATCAACTACACGTTATGGTGATGAGCCAAATTGTTTTAAAATAGACATAAAAATCCATAAATAAAAAAATTAAGAAAAACAGATGGATGTATAATTAAACTAAAAAAACGGGGGAGATTTTATATGTCGGAAAGCACACCTTTTATTAAAGATGTTCCTGATGGAGATGTAAAATTTTCAGTTATAATACCTGCTCATAATGAAGAAAATTATTTAGGTAAGTGTCTAGAGTCAATTGCAAAGGCTGCACAACCATTTAAAAATCAAGTTGAAGTCATAGTCGTGTTAAATCGGTGTACGGATAGAACGGAAGAAATTGCACAATCCTACAACTGTGTGACATTGAAAAATGAAGATAAAAATCTATCTAAAATTAGAAATGCTGGAGCTGCTTTAGCAAAAGGCGAAATACTGATTACAATTGATGCCGATACTAGAATGACAGAACACTTGTTATCTGATGTTGAAAGATATTTAGCATCCGATCAATACATTGGAGGAGGCGTGAACGGCAATTTTGAACGAATGTCTTTTGGTATAGTTGTTTCTAGCATGCTATTAATAGTTCCTTTACTGTTCAAGTATGGTTTTATCTCTGTAGGGATTTTTTGGTGCTATAAGAAAGACTTTTACGCCATCAAGGGTTTTAACGAAAATATGCTAATGGCAGAAGATGCTGATTTTGCAAAGCGCTTAAAAGAATGGGGTAAGAAAAACGGTAAAAAATTTGGAACGATTAAGAACGGAATGATTACTTCCTGCAGACGATTTGACCATTATGGGGACTGGGTATTACTAAAACGGCCTGGTTTGATTTTAGCTTATCTCAAAGGCAATAATCAAAAGGCTGCGAATGAAGCCTATTATGATGATCAAGCAAGATAGTGTAGTAAAGAATGCTTAATGGCTAGTATCCCAGATTAAAAATCACTAGACTAAAAGAGGTGATAAGCCATCTTTATTACATTTTCGAGTATTATTGGAATTGAAAGGGTGGTGGGGATGAGTAATAGGACAAAGAACATAATTATTTTTCTTCTAGGATTTTTTACGTTTTTTATTTTATCGACTTTATACCGTATCTTTTTCTAAAAGGAGAAAAAATGCGAATTTTCTTTGTTAATTTAAGTTAAGGAATTTTATTACAACCCCCTACAACATACCACTTCATACGAGATCCAATCTAGTCTAAATGAAAAATCTCAAAATGCAAGCTGTAAGTTACTTAAGGTGTCATAAAAAATCAGGTGTGTTGATTAACCATTTTTATACATTTTAAAAGGCTGATTTCCGCTACGGGCTACTCGCTTTCCTGCGGGCGAGCGTCGAGCCGCTTCCTCCGCTCCGCTCCGTGCAGGGTCTCGTCTGTCTCGCTATCCCGCGGGAGTCGAGTAGCCCTACGCTACAATCAGTTAAAATGGAAATATATTAGCAAAATGGTAACAAAAAATCCTTTTATCGCTCAATAATAAACCTATTTTTTCCTAATCAACACGCCTGATAAAAAATATAAAATGGATTTTGTCGAAAATAACATACAACGTTTATTCCTTCATATAATTTTAGTATCTGAAAGTTTGGGTGACTTTGTTCTGACTATCAACAAGTTTTCTAGTCAAAATACGTTCATTAAATCAGGTAAAACAGTATGAGAGGATGAGGGGGTTTGAAACATCCCAGCACAAATATTTTAGAAAATAAAGAAGAATTATTTATACCTGAAAAAGCATTAAATAAAGATTTTTGTGATCGATTAGTAAAAAAAATTCATAAAAATATACTGAATGAAAATATCGCAAACGATGTTTATATGTCATATTTTGTTATTTTTGATCAGCAATATACATTGAAAGAAGTATGGTATTTATTAGATGTTTTGAAATTGCAAGCAAATGAAATTATTAGATCTAAGCCAGTTTATATTACATTAAGTGGTGTGATATTATCATTGATATTAATAATTGCTTCTGCCATTAATACGAAGCTGGTAATTGGGATCTCGTTTGTCCAAATATTTGCCCTAGCAGTTTTGAGTTTTAATGTAGCGATATTGTTTATTTCCTATAAAATAGAAAAAGAATATAAAAAAATATATGAAGTCATTAAGTTAATTGACTATTATTTAAGTTTTTATAAAAAGTAGCAAATCAAAATCAAGTATCCGAATTCGCTTCGCTTTCCGCGCAAGACGAGGCGTGAAACTTTACCATTTTTCATGCCTCCAATGGAAAACCTCAACTGGTTCACCGTAGTTCTCCGATTACTCCATTAAGAATACGCTAATTTTCATTTTTTATTCTGAGTAAAAATCAAAAAAAAAAGCATTTTTTTTATAAATCCTCAAATAATAAGTACGAAATATTATTTGGGGAAGTGAAGATTTGAAAAAGTTTTTCCTGTTAGTATTACCTATTTGTCTTTTAACTGTCTCCTTTTTTTATGTAAAAGTCAGCGCAGAAAAATATGAACATAAAGGAAGGAAGTATTATGAAGAAGCAGGGCAAATTGTTTGGGAAGTCAAAACGGATGAAAAGATTATCGCTCTTACCTTTGATGATGGGCCACATCGAAAGTATACATCTCAGATTTTAGATGTATTAGACAAATACAATGCCAAAGCTACTTTTTTTATAGTCGGTCAAAATGTAGATAAAAATGCTGAAGTTATTTCAAGAATGTATAATGATGGTCATGAGCTAGCCAACCATACATTTTCCCATCCTTTAAGGACGAATGTTCCAAACTTACTAAAGGAGATAGAGCAAACGAATAAAATCATTTATAATATCACAGGATTTACTCCTACTTTATTTCGACCTGTTGAAGGGCAGTATTCAGATGCAATGATTGAAGCGATTGCAAAAGAAAAATATAAGGTTGTGATGTGGTCATGGCATTTAGATACTTTAGACTGGAAAAGTCCTGGTACGGATAGAATTGTAAACACTGTGTTAAAAGGTGTGAAAGAAGGGAATATCGTTCTTTTTCATGATGGAGGAGGAAATCGTCAGCAGACTGTCAAAGCATTGGAAAAAATATTGCCTGAGCTTGAAAAGCAAGGATACCGATTTGTCACAGTTTCTGAATTACTTGACGTGCAGAGTAAAAAAGACAAAAACAAATAAGTATCGTAATGTTTTCACTACAACTAATGTGTAGAAATTAAATAATTTTGAAAATCAGGCTAAAATATAAATAGCCTGATTTTTTCATTTTCTAAGAGCAGTAACGCGCCCGGCCTAAAAGGAAATCAGCCCTTTATTATGGTTATGAACTCCATAAAAAGATATAATTACTATAATACATAGGGGGAGATTGTCATTGAGTAAAGTTGAATTGGTTGAATTAAATAATGAACTTTTAGAGGGTATTGGGAGCTATTGTCTTAGAAGTAAGAAGAAATCAACTGGCTACATAAATAAAAATAATTGGCTGAATAATAGATTTGAAGAGGGCTTAAAATATGTCCAAATAATCGACAATAAAAAACAAGTCGGATTTATTGAATATACTGAAGCTGAATATTCATCAAGAGTCGTTCACGCCGATGGTTATTTAGTGATTCATTGTTTGTGGGTAAGTGAAGTTGGAAAAGGTTACGGTACTCGGTTAATCCATAAATGTTTAAAAGACGCAAAAAAGCTAGCAAAAAAAGGTGTTGTTGTTATAACGAATTCCAAAACATCTTGGACGCCAAGTAAAGAGATATTTTTGAAAAACGATTTTCAACTTATTGATTCGGCGCCATATGATTTTGAATTACTTGTCTATCCTTTGACCAACGAAGTCAAACAACCTTATTTCCCAACCGATTGGGAAGAACGATTAAAAAAATTTACTAACTTAACTATTTTGCGTTCATTCCAATGTCCATACGTTGAAATTGCAACTGAAAACATTTTAGCTGGTGCAAATAAATTGAATATACCAGTTGAACTTATTGATTTCCAAGATAGAGAAGAGTTGATGGCATTATCACCAACCCCGTATGGTATTTTTTCTGTCATTTATAAGGGACAGCTTATTTCATTTCATAGGCTAACAGTTCATTCAGTGATAAAAAAATTAAGAGAACTTATTTAAAAAAACTTAGCGCAAATACATTAAAAATACTAGTGAATTCGGATGAAAATAGTGTGGTTATTAATGCTTATAAAAACACAGCGGAAGTTACAAAAGGTGCATAATATAGAGTGAAATCAATTATCTATCTTCGAACTAAAAACGATAAGATAGTTTGATTCTTTACAATGTATTATCAATCATCCTGCTTTTTGGCTATTGAACAAGGAGAAGGGGGGGGATCACTTTTGGTAACAATTCGCCAAAAATTAGTAGCAGCTTCGCAAGCAGTTAAACTTACAAATGGTAAAAATAATGCAAAAAAATATATTGTCGTTCATGAAACCGATAATACGAGCATTGGAGCAGATGCGGATGCTCATGCTCGTCTACAGATCAATGGCAACAGCAGGCAAGCTAGCTGGCACTGGCAAGTGGATGATAAGGAGGCTATCCAATCATTTGAACATTTTTGGGAATGCTGGGGAGCAGGAACATATGTCGGAAATAATCAAGGTATTCAAGTGGAAATTTGCGTAAATAGCGATGGTGATTATTTTACAGCTGTGCAAAATGCAGCGAATTTAATCGGAAAAATAATAAAAGATGAAAACATCGCAATTCAGAATATTGTTCAACACAATTATTTTAGTGGGAAAAACTGTCCCCGTAATCTTCGCGCTGGAAAAGTATCGTGGTCTCAATTTATTGAAATGATAAAAAAAGCTGGAGATATTCCGACATCACCAGTAGAAACGTTGAAATATCGTATTATTACGGGAACCTATAGTACCCTTAAGGCAGCAGAAAGTGCTGCACAGGTGATGAAAACAACGTTTGGCTGGCTTGTTTACATTGAGCAAGATGGCACATATTATCGTATTAGAACAGGAACTTTTACTGGGAATAATGCAGCGAAAAATGCTGAAAACAAAATAAAAACTGCAAAATTGGCGCAAGTTACGTATATTATAGATGCATAAGAGAACATTTATCTTCATTCAGCAAATGTTTTCTGTAGCGAAAGCAAAGCGACAGCTACAATTACGCCAAGGCGAAATTTATTTCTATTAATCTGTGAGGATTTTAGTTGACTGCTTCTAGGAAACGGGTAAAATAGAAAAGCAGTACCATTATATACCTATAACTTAGCAGATAACAGAGGTGCCTCAGAAAGTGCTTCTGAAGCACCTTTACCTTAACTAAAATCTAAAGCAATAACTACTACATAGAATACAAAGCGACTAAAGTGAAAAGTTGCTTTAAAATGCTGGATTTTATGAAGATTGTTATAGGATAAGATTTGTCGTGAAATTTTGTCAGTCTTTTTCTTTTCGTCTTCTCTATAACCTGTTAAGATGGTAGTAGTGTGACAACAAGTTAGTGTATATGAGAGTGGTGACAATCAAGATGGATGAACAGAAAAAAGATGGTATAGAACAGCAGCAAGAACAAAAACAAGCTGAAGTAAAACCAGCAGGGAAATTTATACAATTAAATCCGTTTAAATTTATTATGCTAATGTTCTTTACAATCCTTATTACTGCAGGCTTAACGATCTTTGCGTTAACATTCGGTGAAAAGAAAGTAGTTGAAGTGAAAGTACCGAGTGGGCGTGCAGAATTTGCAAAATTATACGAAGCCTATGATTTACTTAAAAACAAGTATTACAAAGATATCGATGATGAAAAAGTGGTCGACGGCGCTATTAACGGCATGTTCGACGCATTAGGAGATCCGTATTCTGATTTTATGGTGAAGGAAGAAGCAGATCAATTTCAGTCTGGTTTGTCTTCTAGTTTCCAAGGAATTGGTGCGGAAATTCAAGAGCGTAATGGCTTTATTACAGTTGTGTCACCTATTAAAAATTCACCTGCTGAAAAGGCTGGATTATTACCGAAAGATATTATTTTAACGGTTGATGGGAAAAGCATTCAAGGATTAAGTGCTTCTGAAGCGGTGGCGCGTATTCGCGGTGAAAAGGGCACGCCTGTAAAATTAACCGTGAAACGGGGAACTAATGCTGAGCCTATTAATATGACGATTGTCCGTGACGAAATTCCGGTTGAAACGGTTTACGGTGAAATGCTTGAAGGGGACATTGCCCATATTCAAATCACGTCATTTAGTGAAAATACAGCAAAAGAATTTGAGAAGATTCTTGCAGATTACGAAGGCAAAGCAAAAGGTATCGTATTAGATTTACGTCAAAATCCTGGCGGTTACCTAGAAGATGCGATAGAGATTTCGAATCTATTCGTTCCAGAAGGTAAACCAATTGTTCAAGTACAACAAAAAGATGAAGAACCGAAAATTACAAATGCAATTGCTGGTAAAAAATATAATCTACCTGTGACAGTTATTGTCGATGGTGGCAGTGCTTCTGCTTCTGAAATTTTAGCTGGTGCATTAAAAGAATCTGTTGGTGCTAAAATTGTTGGAGAAACATCGTTTGGTAAAGGTACAGTGCAAAATGTTGCACCATTAAAAGATGGCTCTAACCTTAAATTCACAACAGCTAAATGGCTAACACCAAATGGTAACTGGATTAATGAAAAGGGCATTGTGCCAGATGTTAAAGTGTCATACCCACCTTATGCATCATTACCATACTTGGATCCATCTATGGAAATGAAATTGGGTGTGCAGTCTAACTCTGTAAAAGCGGCACAGGAGATGCTAGAAGTTCTAGGATACAAGCCTGGTAAAGCAGACGGCGTTTTTGGTCAACCGACTGAAAATGCAGTGAAAAAACTGCAAGCTGCAAATGGTCTTAAAGAAACTGGTGTATTAACTGGTGATACAACGTATGCTTTAATGGATGCGTTACGTGTAAAAATAAAAGCAGATGATCCTCAATTGTTAAAAGCAAAAGAACTGCTTACTGGTACGCCAGCAAAAACTGAGTAAACTACAAACTAACAAAGTAGCTGTCGCAGCAGGCGTTTCTAACGGCCTATTGCGACAGCTTTTTTCGTGGGAGGTAATGATTGTGAAAGACGTATACTTATTTAGTGGCTTTTTAGGAAGTGGTAAAACATCTATGTTAACGGACGTTATTCGACAACTGAAAGAAAAGAATTTAAAGCCCGCTGTCATTATGAATGAGCTTGGAAAGCTGCCATTTGACTCACAAGCTGTGGAAAAGGATATTCCGCTAAAAGAGATGCTAGAAGGCTGTATATGCTGCTCTGGTGCTGAAAAAACGGAGGCGCAAATTCAATCTCTTCTATTAGATAGTGATTTTGATGTCCTAATTATTGAAACAACAGGTGCTGCACATCCTGTAGAAGCCTTAGACGCTGTTTATTCACCGTTATTTGCGGAAAAGTTAAATGTCAAAGGAATTGTCACAGTTGCTGATTCAAAGCTATGGCTAGATCGTGCAACCTTAACCCCGCAAGTGCGCTCCTTATTTATGGAACAAATCCGTCATGCTCATTTATTATTGGCCAATAAAACGGATTTACTAACAGAGGCAGAGCAAGCGCAAGTCGTTTATGAGCTACAAGGTTTTAATCCACATGCTTTTATTTTACAAACAACAAATGGCCGAGTACCGTTACGTTTATTAGAAGATTTAAAGGCAACTGCACAGGTGGATGCTCAAGATATTGTGAAAGCCCCAATAGCATCGTTGCATCTCGGATCACGATTAGTTGAATTTAAGGACGCTGACTTTACACAAGAGCAATTTGAGGATTGGGTACGTACATTACCTGAAACCGTGTATCGAATGAAAGGCTACGTGCCAATTGAAGGTGTAAAAAATCCTATGTTGTTTCAATATGCTTACGGTATGGTCCAATGGCTTCCTGAGTACGTGAAAATGCCTGCAAAACTCGTTATTATTGGTGAGGATGTAGGAAGCTTAAACGTTTTAGGTCATAATTAAAAATTTGCTCATCGCCCAAATTTTTGGATGACATTTGTTAAACCTATACCTTGTATATAAGTTGATTGGAGTGGAGACCGAGCGACTTCTTAGGGATTTAGCGTCACAGATAAGAACCGGGAGCGAGCTTCGTGAGTGAAGCGGTTCATCTGACGCCCCTGGAAGCTTTGCTCTGTGCGACAGCAACAAATGTTTTATCTGTGCGAAAGCGAAGCGACAGCAACAAATGTTTTATCTGTGCGAAAGCGAAGCGACAGCAACAACAAATGTTTTCTGTAGCGAAAGCAAAGCGCTCAGTCGGAACGGAAATCAACCACACGTATTGGTGAAGAGCCTAAAGATTTGCTGAGCTAGTGAATATAGACATTTTAAATCTGCTAATTTCTACTAGTTGGACGAAAGACCTGTTCTGTTGTCTTACTTATAGTAGAAATATTAGCAGATTTTTTTATGTGGAAAAGTAGAATAAAGGAAGCGTGTTTCGATATTTACATATTTTATTTCTCGGATAATCTACTTGAATATTGAAAAAAATTAATAGTTTTTAAGGGGTGTCAACCCTATTTGAAACGTAAGTATTTCATAGACTGGTGAAACTTACTAAAAATTATTGTAAATAAACCTTTATTTGACGCGAATCTAATTCACTGATGGCGTTGTTAGCAGATGCTGGTAAAAAAAATAATGAAATCGTCCTTTACGATTGGTTGCAGAGAAGGAGGAATTGCAAAAATGAAAAAAACACTAACTGCAATTTGTGCAACATTTCTATTAGCAGCTCCAATTCAAATGGCTTCTGCTGCATCTAATACTACAGAGGGGAACTCAGTAAAGGAGACAACAGACTGTAATAAAGTTTATTATTATAAATGGTCAAATCAATGGTCGGATCAATGGTCAAATCAAAAGTGGTATGTAAATCTACCACAAACACAAGTACCATCAAAAGAAACACAAGCACCATCAAAAGAAGTTCAAAAACCAAGTGACAATACACAAACAAAAAATAATAATACACAAACAACTCAAAAAGATAATACATCTCAATCAACAACTACTTCAGATGTGAATGCTTTTGAACAAGAGGTAGTAAAATTAACAAATGCTGAACGTACAAAAGCTGGTTTAGCACCGTTTAAAACAGATGATCAACTGATGGCAGCGGCTCGTGAGAAGTCACAAGATATGCAATCTAAAAACTACTTTTCACATACAAGCCCAACATTCGGTTCACCATTCGATCGTATGAAAGCTTTAGGTATTAGTTATAAGAGTGCAGGTGAAAACATTGCACAGGGTCAACGTACACCTCAAGAAGTAGTACAAGCTTGGATGGATTCACCAGGTCACCGTGCGAATATTTTAAATGAGAAATTTACGCATATCGGTGTGGGTTATGTGAAATCAGGTAACTACTGGACGCAACAATTTATCCAAAAATAATAGTGTAAATTAAATAGCTTCATTGAATAAAAGGATGTCTACTAAGTCATAACGCTTAGTGGACATCCTTTTTAGTTGCGAATAATTTTGACTAAAAACAAGTAAGTACACTACAGGGGATCGTTGAATACAGTAGATATGAAGAAAATGGGCTTCACTATGCGAACTAGCAGATAGTCGAATATTTTACAGTAGCGTTTTTAAAGGCTAACGAACCGAAAATGGAGAGTGATGTATGATATTAATAAAATGTGGAGAATGCGGTAAATTAATAATAGATAGAGCAAAAAGCTTGTATAACACTCAAGAAGATAAATTTTACTGTAATGAAGGTTGTGAAAGGAAGGACTTGGAAGATATGGACAGTCAAGTTCCTACTATAAAAAATAATAATAAAGGGCAATTGTATTGGGATATTCAATAGAGTATCAGAGCTAATAGCTTTAATCAATACATGTAGAACTTACCTCATTAGATGATGTTGTTGAAAAAAACTAATGTAACGAGTGATACATCTATAGGGGAATTAATTTTTAACATAGAAGAATAACTACACAATGGGGTAAAGTTGCTAGAACACTCATAGCAGCTTTAGCCCCATTCTTAGAATCATTTTCTCAAGCTACATTAGCAAAATCTACAGTAAAATTGATAGAAAAATAAGGTTTTTTTCATATATACATACCCTTCCGTATTTTTTAATATTTCATTATATATTTGGAGTATATAATGTCGTAGTAAAGAAAAAGAAATTGACCAATATGTACACACCATTTGACGATTTTACTAGAGGAACTAAGAGCATTAATAGCAGTAGAGATTTACAAGAAAAGACAAAATATATAATCCCAGACGAAAAAGATGAGTCTAGATAATGTAAATGTAAAAGGGATTTATTCAATGCTGATAGATTCTTGGGCGTTTTTTACTTCTATAATGTAAAATAGCAAACTAGAACAATGTCTAGTTTGCTAATTCTACTTTGGACTTGCTTGTAATTCTTTTTTGAATAAGTAACAAACGTATTAATAAAGTAATCGCTCCTGTTGTCAGGCCTGCAACAAGTCCAATCCAGTAACCAAACGGTCCGAAATCTGTATGAGTTGCAAGAGTGTATCCGACAGGTAAGCCTATTATCCAGTATGAAATTATGGCCATAATAAAAGTGATCATAACATCCTTATAGCCTCTCAAAGCCCCTTGTACTGGCGCTTGAATAGCATCGGATAACTGGAAAATGGCTGCGAATACTAAAAATTGTACGGCATACTCTATTACTTTGTTATCGGTTGTATACATATTGGCAACGGGTTCTCGAAGTAAAAAAAGGATACAAGCTGAAATAAAGCTAAATATTATCGTAGTACCAACACATAAATAGCTGTAGATTTTAGCATCATGCATACGACCAGCACCGATTTCAAAACCTACTAATATCGTAACGCCCATCGAAATACTAAGTGGTACCATGTACAGTAGGGAGGTGAAATTCAATGCTATTTGATGAGCTGCAATGATTTCTGTACTAAAACTACTCATCATCATAGTGACGGCGGAAAAAATACTCGTTTCTGCAAAGATGGATATTCCAATTGGCACACCAATGATTAATATTTCCTTCCAACGAAGCCATTCTAATTTTGGCCAATCATGGAATATGCGAAAGCGTTCAAAGGGCACGCGTTTTGCAATAATCCAAACTGTGATGAAGAAAATTAGCCAGTAGGTGATCGCCGTTGCAACGCCAGCACCGACCCCACCAAGCTCTGGCGCTCCAAATTTCCCAAAAATGAAAATATAATTTAACACAATGTTAATGGGTGTTGTAAGCAATGTAATAATCATTGTGACGCGTGTTTGTCCGAGCGCATCGATGAAACAGCGCATGACAAAAAATAAAAAGAGCGGCAAAAGACCAGCGCACATCGTATAAATATAGGACTTAGCTATAGTATGTACAGAGGCTTCTAAATTCATATTGCCTAGAATCCAATCAATACCAACGAATAACGCTATAAAAATAAGTACTACAAGAATGATAGCTACATAGATTCCTTGCTGAACTGCCTTCTTAGCTTGTAACTCTTTTTTAGCCCCGACAAGCTGTGAAACAATAGGTGTAATCGCAAGTAGAATTCCAGATAGTCCTGTATAAACAGGCATCCAAATGGAAGAGCCAATCGAGACTCCAGCTAGGTCAGTAGTACCGTAGCGACTCGACATTAAAATATCGAAAAAAGAAATAAAATAAATGGCTACTTGTGTGACTAAAATAGGTAGAATGATTTTTAAAATCAAGCTGTATTTTTCTTTTAACGTAGTTGTTTGTTTCATATTGTCTAACTTCTTTCATTAACATAATTAATTAGTATAGCACATGAAATAGGCGAAAGTGGAAAAATTAAAAGCTTCATCTATATCTTTTCGTCCGCATATAGTAAAATAAAAGACTGTAAACAAAAAGTAGTGACGCTTTTTAAGGAATAGGAGAATTTATGTGAAACAACAAACAATCATTTTAACCGGTGGAGGGACAGCTGGTCATGTATCGCTCAATCAAGCGATACTCCCGTCTTTACTAGAACTAGGTTATGATGTCCACTATATTGGGTCAGACCAGGGCATTGAAAAAGAATTAATAGGCGAGGCATTCCCTAATGTTCCGTTTTACGGTATTTCAAGTGGAAAATTGCGTCGTTATTTCTCAATGAAAAATTTTACTGACCCATTTAAAGTGCTTGCTGGAATTATGCAGGCTTTTCGTATTATCAAAAAAGTGAAGCCGCAAGTTATTTTTTCAAAGGGTGGCTTTGTTTCTGTACCCGTTGTCATGGCTGCGAAACTTGCTGGTGTTCCTGTGGTCATCCATGAATCAGATGTTACACCAGGCTTAGCCAATAAAATTGCGCTACCATTTGCATCACATATCTTTACAATTTTTGAAGAAACATTGCAGCACTTACCGAAAGAAAAGGCAACGTGCACAGGATCCATTATTCGCCAAGAGTTATTTATGGGAAATCGAGCGAAAGGGTTATCCCAATGTAGCTTTACAACATTAAAACCTGTCCTGCTTGTAATGGGAGGGAGTTTAGGTTCAGTTGTCTTGAATGATGCACTTCGTCAAAATTTACCCGAGCTTGTCAAACAATTTCAAATCATTCATTTGTGCGGTAAAGGGAATTATGACAAATCATTCGAGTCTATGCCTGGTTACAAGCAGTTTGAATATGTGACAACAGAATTACCGGATTTATTACATGCGGCAGACTTTATCGTCTCACGTGCAGGTTCCAATTCGATTTTTGAATTTCTAGCACTTCACAAGCCAATGTTGTTAGTGCCTTTATCTGCACAAAAAAGTCGCGGCGATCAAATATTAAATGCCAACTTATTTAAAAGACAAGGCTACGCAGAAGTATTACAAGAGGAAGAGTTAACAAAGGAATCCTTTAAAAAATCGGTTCATGTGCTGACAGAGCGCAAAGAAGAAATGGTCGCGACTATGGAAAAAACGCAAAGACCGAAAACGCCAGATGAAATGGCGAAACTGATTTTACAATATAAAAAGTAAGCTCTTTACTTGATATGCTTCAGGCGAGTAGTTACAAAAATGAAGCCTTACTGCATACAAACCCGAAAATAAAAGCTATGTGCCTGTCACCATGACAGGACACATAGCTTATTTTTATAAAAAATATCTGGAAATTACATCGCTTGTTCTTCGCCTTCTGCCATTTGATGGGCTGTTGTAAGATAGAACAAGTCTTTTGGAATTTTAAATAAATTAAATTGCGCTTCGCCTCTGTTTACTTGTGCTAATAAAGTCGGGTGATCTTCATTTGCACTAACGACATAAGGTAGCTTTAAGGCTGCGCGTTGTGATTTAATATTTTCAACACGAATACGGAGAAAAACCGTATGGAAATTATAATCGAAAAATAGTTCGTTCAAAAAAAGCATTTTAGCTTTTTGGTTATAACCTAACCCTTGATAAGGGAGTCCAATCCACGTTCCTAAAAAGCCTGCACCATCCTCCACATCATGAATGCTAATGGTGCCGATTGGTTGACCCCAATCATCGGTAATAGTCCTAGAAATAGCGAATCCCTTCGCTTCTTCTTCAATCAGTTGTTTTGTCATAAACCAATATTCATCAGCTGATGTGGCTTTTTGACGGACAAATGGGAAAACAGAAGGGTGTGATAATAGCTCATAAAGCTCTGTACATTCATGTAGGTCTCGATGTTTAAGCATACGAAACGCCTCCTTTACTAGGGTAGTTAAAACAATTCCTTTAAAGCATAAAGAAGAAAACTAAAATTCGTACTGGAATTAAAACCCAAAGAACTAGACGTTACAACTATGATATCCATAATTTCCCGCTGTCTTACTGATTTTTCACCCATACCGAAAAAAGGGTAGTTTTTTTAATATAATATAACAATCATCATGCTTAATGCAATCATTTTTCTCGATAAAACAAAAAATAAGTTCATTAGTCAGAAAATTCCGGAAAGTATATTTTAAACAAAACAATTAAATTTGTTATATTCTAATTTTGGGAGAGGTAAGTCTAAAATATCAATTTTCTATATGAAGATATTCGAATAATGTTTCTTTAGCATCATGCTTTTTCTTCAAAAGAGGTAAAATATCAAATATTACCCTAAAAAGGATATAATTTTTTCGATTCAAAAAGGGTGATTCTTTGATGTTATGTTATAATAGTAGTATTGATTTTTTTTGTATAAACAATCTATAAAAATCCAATTTTAAATATGAACGACTTATGGGGGTGACAGCATGAAATATCTTTTAAGCGAAGATATATTTAATGAATTGTTTATGGGCAAAGATTTTGTCTTTCTAATGAAAAAAGTGGGAGACGATTATCAATATATTCGCTTAAATCAAGCAGCTCGAGCTTTGTTATCGCATGATGCGATTGGGAAAATGCTTTCTACCCTTACCTCAAGTCGTAATTTTCAGATAATTCTAGAAAATTACCATCAAGCAATTGAAAAGCATAGTCAAGTAGATTATGTGGATTATGCTTATTTTCAATCTGAAGTTCGTAAATATGAGACATCTGTTCGTCCGCTTAAAGATAATAATGAAGACTATATTTTAGCCATAACAAAAGAAATTCATTATGATCGAAGCATTGAAGATAAGTTTTTATTTATGCGCTCAATGTTTGATCATGCCTTTTTTTCTACGGTCATCTTATCAGCTGCCGGGGCTATTTATGAAGTGAATTCCTGCTTCATGGAGGACTTTGAATTAAATAATGAATCGGTCAAACACAAATTATTCGTGGATCTACCAATTGTTCCTAAAGATGAGGTAGAAAACATACAAAACTATTTACAAAGGGCAGCGATGGGCGAAAATATTGGAGAAAAACTCATCAAGTTTCATACACTGGATAAAAAAGAGCGCACGTATTTACTTTCACTCGCTCCTGTAATGCAGGGAGATAACTCTTCGGCTATTTTTCTAATCATGCAGGATTTCACACAATTCACTCAACAAAAAGCGGAGTTACGCTCAAAATCTCATGGTTTAGAAGTTTTTAAGGCTGCTCTAAATTCTGCAACATCAATTGCTGTTTTTGATATGGATGGAAAAATTATAGAAGTTAATGATTTATTTTTAAATGCGTCTGGTTTCACTGCAGAAGAACTAATTGGACAATCTTTTAATTTCATTAAACCTATATATCATTCCGTGGACATCATACAATCGATCAATATAACGGTTGGAGCGGGGGATATTTGGCGAGGGGAGTTGTGCTACCGTACAAAATTTCATGCGGATTACTGGGTAGAAGCAGCTATAGTTCCATTAAAAAATGAATTTGGCACGACAGAACAATATTTATCCATTAACTATGATATTACGGACAAGAAAAGAATGTTAACGGAATTGAAAAATATTGAACGAACATTTCGTCTTATTACAGAAAATACAAATGATTTGATTGTCATTACAAACGAAGATGGCATCATTATTTATGCCTCACCATCCTATAAGATTTTCTTAGGCTACGAGAATGTAGATTTACAAGGTCAGTTTTACAGTGACATTGTTGATGACGAAAGTAAGAAGGCTTGGCAAACGTTTCTAAATAATTTTTCAGGTCAAACAGATACACAGTTTGAGCTACTGCTTAAAGCAAAGGATGGTACACCAGTTTGGACTGAAGGAAATGTAACGGTTGTACATGATCCAGAGCGCGAAAAAGTTTCACAAATTATGATGGTGTCCCGTGAAATAACCCATCGTAAGGAGCGGGAAAATAATCTATTATATTTAGCGTATCACGATACGTTAACACAGCTGCCAAATCGTCGGTTTTTACAAAAGGAGTTCCCGAAATTAATGGCAGAAGCGCATGAACAAAATGTGTGTTTAGCTATGCTCTATATCGATGGGGATGACTTTAAGAATGTTAATGATTGTTATGGCCACGATACAGGGGATGATTTTATCCGGAAGTTTGGTCAGGTTTTAATTACTGCTGTACGTAGCCATGATTTAGTTATTCGTATTGGCGGCGATGAATTTATTGTCGTGTTAACGGGTTTAACCCAGGATGATAAGAAAAGACATACACAAATAATGCACATTATTAATCGCATCCGTAATGAACTAGAAAAAGGTTGGACCATCGAAAGTCATCACTTTGCTCCAACTGCCTCCATTGGGATCGCCTATTATCCGGATCACGGTAAAACATTAAATGATTTGCTAGAATTATCCGATCAAGCCTTATATAAAGCGAAGGAATTCGGGAAAAATAATCATTATATTGCGAATGCGCATTAAAAAAAGTCTGTACAAACAAGTAATTGCTTGTGGTACAGACTTTTTGTTTGATGTTATGCTATAACAGTGCTACGGGGAAACCCTCGTAGTTATTTTAGAAAAGAAGGTGATGGAATGCCTAAGATACTTTTGGTAGAAGATGAGAAGCATATCGCTCGCTTTGTGGAGCTAGAATTAAAGCATGAAGGCTATGATGTAATGGTTGCTTTTGATGGTCGTGAAGGACTTGCACTAGCTTCATCTGAAAATTTTGATGTACTGCTATTAGATGTTATGCTTCCGGGGATAAATGGTATAGAAATTTGTCGTCGAATACGTACGCAATCAAAAATACCTATTATACTGTTAACGGCACGAGATGCTGTGATGGATCGTGTAGCTGGCTTAGATGCTGGTGCAGATGACTACATAGTGAAACCATTTGCGATTGAAGAACTACTAGCTAGAATTCGTACTATTTTGCGTCGGGTGACACCTGATGAAAAAAGTGGTGAATCATTACAATTTCGTGATATCGAAATCGATATAGCGGCTTATGAAGTATCGGTACAGGGGGATAAGCTTGATTTAACGAAAACGGAATACGATTTACTTAAACTATTAGTAGAGCATAAAAATAAAGTTTGTACTCGAGAGCTCATTTTAACCTCTGTTTGGGGGTATGATACGGATATAGAGACAAATGTTGTAGATGTATATATCCGCCATTTACGAACAAAACTACCGGGAGATATGAATGCCTATATCGAAACAGTCCGTGGGGTTGGGTACGTGATGCGTGAATGAAAAAATTGAAAGATTATTTAGTCCATCAACCTTTACAAAGAAAATGGATGCTTACATCTAGTGCTGTTATATTTTTTAGCTATACGATTATATGTATTGTCGTTTATCTTTCACTTCATACATGGTTATTACATGATGAGGAAAGTAAAATCAAACGGACTAGCGATGATTTGGTGTCTTTTTTACAATCACAAGGACCCAATCTTACAATTCAGCAAATACAACAAAACACAGGGCTGTTAAATTCTATTGTGGATCGTGATCAAACCGTTAGAGTTTTCAATTTAGATGGTGTAGAGATTTTACGTATTAATAATGCTTCACAGGCTGCACCCCTTACAACGATGAATGAAATTACAGAAGTGTCGATTGATAAAAAGGATGCCTTTGTCATAAATGTACCAATTCAACTTGGGTTCTCTCAAGGTTATATTCAAGTTATTCATCCGTTGTCAGGGTTCCAGTCATTGATGCATTATTTATTAACTGCGATGCTCATAGCAGGTTTAGGCGCATTGTTACTATCAGCTTCGATTGGTTATTATCTTGCCAACTATTTAATGCAACCATTACATGCGTTGCGCTCATCCATGAAAACGGTTATGGATAAAGGATTTAATGAGCCAATTCAATTAACGTACACTTCTCATGATGAGATTGGTGATTTAATGAATATGTATAATGCGATGATGAATGAATTACAAATTTCATTTACAAAACAGCAGCAATTTGTCGCAGATGCTTCTCATGAGCTACGTACGCCAATTCAGGCCATCGAAGGACATCTCTCCCTCTTGAAAAGATGGGGGAAGGATGATCCGGAAATTTTAGAGGAATCTATTGATACTTCACTAACTGAAATTGCACGGATGCGGAAAATGATTGAAGAATTATTAGAGCTTGCCCGCCGTGAAGAAAAAGATACCATGAGTGAGGCAGACGCAGAAGCTGTTATTAAAGGAGTAATAGAAGAAATAAAGCATCTTCATCCAGAAGCTCGAATAACGCTGTCGAAAAATGAAGAAATAGGTCTTTTATTCATCACAGAAAATGCACTCAGTCAAATTGTTCGTAATATAATAGAAAACGCAATTCGTTATTGTGAAATAGTTCCGGACATTCAAATTTCATTATCTGTCTCTGAAAAGGAAGTGCTGCTGAAAATAGAAGATAATGGAATTGGGATAACAGAAGAAAACATTCCTTTTATTTTCGATCGCTTTTATCGGGTTGATGAAGCTAGAAATCGTCAAATAGGTGGAACGGGCTTAGGGCTTAGTATTACAAAAATGTTGCTTGAAAAATATAATAGTACTGTAGAAGTCAAGAGTGAAAAAAATGTTGGAACCGTTTTCTCGATGAAATTCCCGCTAAAATATTGAAGAAAATCCACGCTTTATTTAATTATTTTAGCCTTTACGAAAAAATTTGCTTAATTTTATAAAAAGAGTTGTATTTTTTGTGAAGAGTAGTAAGATTGAGATGGAAAAAACGTTCTTTAAATTATGGATAAGTTGTGTTAAACATCCTTTTAAAGAACGGAGAAATATTATATAATTAATTGTAATTTAATTAATGGAACTGCCGAAAGGCAAAATTTGGAGGTCATTTTTCATGTCGAACAACGTTACAACTGTAAGTTCTCCATGGTCAGCTTTCTCTGGTCCTAACCTAGGATATGTGATGGAGCAATACGACTTATTCTTACAGTCTCCTGAAGAAGTAGAACCGGAGTTAGTATTATTATTCCAACAATTTGGTGCACCAGTAGTAGTAGAAGGTGAAGTAGCTGTAGCTAGTAATGCAGCAGCTCCTGCTGGCGATTACAAAAAAGTGTTAGCAGCTGTGAAACTGGCAGATGCAATTCGTACACATGGTCATTTAGCAGCAGATATTTATCCTTTGAAAAACCGTGAACTACAAACAGCTCAAATTGAAGAAAGCGCGTTCAACCTTAGCGCTGCAGATTTAGCTGAAATTCCTGCAGCTATCTTCTTCAAAGATGTGCCAGCAAACGTGAAAAATGGTAAGGATGCAATAGATTACTTGAAATCTGTTTATACAGATAAAGTAGCATTTGAATATAACCACGTAGTAACAACAGAAGAACGTGATTGGATTCAAGCACAAATTGAATCAGGTTCATTTAAACAAGCATTAGCTTCTGATGAGAAGAAAGCTTTATTAGACCGTTTAACTCGTGTTGAAAATTTCGAGAAATTTATCCATAAAACATTTGTAGGTCAAAAGCGTTTCTCTGGTGAAGGTTTAGATACTCAAATCGTCCTATTCGATGAAATTTTAAAAATATCTGAAGCAAATAACGTAGAAAACGTACGTATCGGAATGGCTCACCGTGGTCGTTTAAACGTGTTAACACATATTTTAAATAAACCTTACGATATGATGTTCTCTGACTTTGCACATGTGTCTAATGACTTATTTTTACCAGAAGATGGTCGCCTTGAAATAACTAAAGGTTGGACAGGTGATGTGAAATACCACATGGGTGCTTCTTACAACCGTGAATCTGGTATGAATGTTAAACTTGCATACAACCCATCTCACTTAGAAGTAGGAAACCCAGTTGTTTTAGGTACTGCTCGTGGAGCACAAGATGATACTTCTAAGCCAGGGCAAGCTATCCATAACCGTACAAAAGGTTTAGGTATCCTAGTGCATGGTGACGCTGCATTCCCAGGTCAAGGTATCGTAACAGAAGTATTAAACTTTGCAAAAACTGAAGGGTTCACAACAGGTGGTACAATCCACGTCATTGCTAACAACATGATTGGATTTACAACAGAACTACAAGACTCACGTTCATCGGTTTACTCTTCTGACCCTGCAAAAGGTTATGAAGTACCGGTAGTACACGTAAATGCAGATAGCCCAGAGGCTGTTGTACTTGTAGGTCGTTTCGCAGCGAGCTACCGTCAAAAATTCGGTAAAGATATCGTTGTAGACTTAATGGGTTACCGTCGTCACGGTCACAATGAAACTGACGATCCAACTGTTACAAACCCTGAAACATACAAATTAGTTGCAAAACATGAACCAGTTCGTGCTTTATATGGTGCACAATTAGCAGCTGAAGGTGTTGTTTCTGCTGATGAAGTAGCAGCTTTAGATACAGCTATTTATGCAGAAATGCAAGCAGCTTATGACCACGTAAAAGAAATGGCAGATAAAGATGAGCACAAACATCTTGAAATGCCAGAAGAATTAAAAGTAGAATTCCCACAAATTGATACAGCAGTTGGTGCGGAACGTCTAGGGAAAATTAACGAAGAGCTTTTAGTATTTAAAGAAAACTTCGAGCCACAGAAAAAACTTGGCAAAATTTTAGAAAAACGCCGTGATGCATTTGCTTCTGCAAAAATCGACTGGGGTCATGCAGAAACATTAGCATATGCAACAATTATTCAAGATGGCACACCAGTACGTTTTACAGGTCAAGATGCACAACGTGGTACGTTCTCTCAACGCCACTTAGTGTTACATGATAAAAACAATGGCGAATTATTTACGCCACTTCACCATATTTCTGGTGCAAATGCTTCATTTACAGTGCACAACTCTCCACTGACAGAAGCAGGGGTAGTAGGCTTTGAATATGGTTATAATTTAGAAAATGACCATGTATTATCAGTTTGGGAAGCTCAATTCGGTGACTTTGCAAACATGGCACAAGTGATGTTCGATAACTTTATTTCAGGTGCACGTGCTAAATGGGGTCAAAAATCTGGTTTAGTAATTCTTTTACCGCATGGTTATGAAGGTCAAGGTCCAGAACACTCTTCTAGCCGTATGGAACGTTATTTACAAATGTCAGCTGAAAATAACTGGTTCGTTGCAAACTGTTCAAACGCAGGCAACTACTACCACTTATTACGTCGTCAAGCAGCATTATTAGGAACAGAAGGTGTTCGTCCGCTTGTAGTGGTATCACCTAAATTCTTACTTCGTCACCCATTAGCTGCTGCTAATGCTGATCAATTAGCAAATGGCTCATTCCAAGAAGTAATTGAGCAACCAGGTCTAGGTTCAAAAGCAGAAGCTGTAGAGCGCGTTGTATTAGGAACAGGTAAAGTAATGATCGACATCGCAGATCGTATTAAAGATGGTGAAGGCTTCGATCACTTACACATTGTTCGTGTAGAACAACTTTACCCATTCCCAAAAGAGCAAGTTGCTGGTATTATTGCTAAGTATCCTAATGTAAAAGAAGTTGTATGGGTACAAGAAGAACCTAAAAACCAAGGTACTTGGAATTATGCATTAGAAACATTATATGATCTTTCTGAAGGTAAAAAGCTACGTTATGTAGGTCGTCCTGCAATGAGCTCTACTTCTGAAGGTGATGCAGATTCTCATAAAGCAGCTCAAGCCGCACTTGTAGAAGAAGCAGTTGCTGAGCCTGTAAAGGTTAAATAAAATCACATATTAATTATTGAGAGCCGGGCTACTTGCTTAGGCAGTAGCCCTTTTATGTGCACACAATGCACGTTAATCAAAGGAGGAAATGAAAGTGGCTGAAATTAAAGTCCCTGAATTAGCAGAATCGATTACAGAAGGTAGTATCGCACAGTGGGTAAAAAAAGTGGGCGATCGCGTTGAAAAAGGTGAATTCATCGTTGAACTTGAAACAGATAAAGTAAACGCTGAAATCATTTCTGAAGAAGCGGGTGTATTAACTCAAATTTTAGCTGAAGAAGGCGATACTGTACTTGTAGGTCAAGTAATCGCAGTTGTAGAAGCTGGCGAAGGTGCAGCAGCAGCTCCAGCAGCAGCTCCAGTTGAAGCAACACCAGCTCCAGCAGCGCCACAAGCAGCTCCAGCTCCTGTTGCAGCAGCTCCAGTTGTAGAAGAAACTTCTGGTGAGCGTGTAATCGCATCTCCAGCAGCACGTAGACTTGCTCGCGAAAAAGGTATTGACCTTGCTGCTGTATCTCCAGTAGATCCACAAGGACGTGTACGTGTACAAGACGTTGCAGCTCATGGTACAGCTCCAGTAGCAGCACCACAAGCAGCTCCAGCAGCACCTAAAGCAGTTGCAGCTGTAGATGAATCACGTGTAACAGTTGAAAAAATGAGCCGTCGTCGCCAAACAATTGCAAAACGCTTACTTGAAGTAAAACAATCTACTGCAATGTTAACAACATTTAACGAAGTAGATATGACAAACGTTATGGCATTACGTTCTCGTAAAAAAGACCAATTCTTCGAGTCAACTGGTTCTAAACTTGGTTTCATGTCATTCTTCACTAAAGCTGTAGTTGCAGCACTTAAAAAATACCCATATGTGAACGCACAAATCGCTGGTGATGAAATTCACTTAAACAACTTCTTCGATATCGGTGTAGCTGTATCAACAGAAGAAGGTTTAGTAGTACCAGTTGTACGTGACGCTGACCGCAAAAACTTTGCTGAAATTGAAGATTCAATTGCAGACCTAGCTAAAAAAGCACGCGATAAAAAATTAGGTTTAGCAGATCTTCAAGGTGGCTCATTCACAATTACAAACGGTGGGGTATTCGGTTCATTAATGTCTACACCTATCATGAATGGTACACAAGCTGGTATCCTAGGTATGCACACGATCAAAAAACGTCCAGTTGAAGTGAATGGTGAAGTAGAAATTCGCCCAATGATGTACTTAGCACTTTCTTATGACCACCGTATTATCGATGGTAAAGATTCTGTAGGCTTCCTTAAAACTGTAAAAGAACTTCTAGAAAACCCAGAAGATTTATTATTAAATTCTTAATTCCTGAGTTTATTAAAACCCTGCGAACATTGTTTCGCAGGGTTTTTTGCTTTTTATGAAAATATTTAAGGATGCGACGGATAGAGCATTCAGAACGACGGAAAGAAGAGCCAGAGCGACGGATAAAGCAATCGAAGCGACGGAAAGAAGAACCAGAGTGACGGATAAAGTAATCGAAGCGACGGATAGGAACCGAAACGACGGAAAGAAGAGCCAGAACGACGGAAAGAAAACAAAGTGACGGATAGAAAAGCAAGAGCGACGGATAGAAGAGCTGGAGTGACGGATAAAGCAATCGAAGCGACGGAAAGAAAAGCTGGAGCGACGGATAGAAACTGAAGCGACGGAAAGAAGAGCCGCAGCGACGGATAAAACAATCAAAACGACGGATAGAAATGCCAGAGTGACGAATAGGAATCAAAGCGACGGAAAGAAGAGCCAGAGCGACGGATAAAGCAAACGAAGCGACGGATAGGTTCCCCAAACCTTTACGATATGCTTCAGTAAAAAAAAATTATAGTGCAAAGGATATTATCATTACTGATTAATAGTATCTTTTGGATTACAAAATACTAGTTGAGTATTAAATATTTGCGGATTTACTAATAAATAAAATAAATAAAACAGGCGTGTTGATTAGGAGAATAGGTTTATTATTGAGCGATAAAAGGATTTTTTTGTTGCTATTTTGCTTATGCATTACTATTTTACTATTTTAACTGATTGTAGCTTAGGGCTACTCAACTCCCACAGGAAAGCTAGTAGTCCGTAGCGGAAATTAACCTCTTCTAATTAATTAGAATGTATAATAATGGTTAATCAACGCAACTGAAAAAAACGATTGTCACCTTGGCAATTGTGCGAATGTAATGGATTTAATAAGGTTAAAAACCTAATATTGTAAACAGTCAGAATAATAATAAAATTATCTTGACGATTAACTTACTTTTATTGTAGTATCTATATATCAATTAAATAAACAAACCTCACATTTGTTCTATAGTGAGGTAGAGGCGCGGTATTTATTAGTTCATTGTTGAGTAAAAGCAAGCGAAGACGCAATGGAGAAGGAACTATCGCCGAAGTATAAAAGGAGCTCGTACTTTTATGCTGGGTCTGCAGTGAATAAGTGCAGGACTGTCCTAGTAAATTTCTTTCCAGGTTTACTAGGTTGTGCTATCTCGTAACATGGAAATTATAGTGAGGATTTGGGCAACTATCAATTAAAGGTAAACCTAAGTTCAATGCTTAGGTCTTTTTTTGTATAGTTGTCTTATTTTTTAACAGAAAAGGGGAGTTTTACATGAAAAGGAAATGGTTGTTATTAATGCTATCTGTAATGACTGTAATTGTGTTGGCCGCTTGTGGCGCTAAAGACAAAAAGAATGAGGCAACAGGTGATGCTGGTGCCGATAAAGGTGGAGGTGGTGAATTCCGTGTTGGGATGGAAGCGGGCTATGCTCCATTTAACTGGACGCAGCAAGATGATGCAAATGGCGCAGTAAAAATTGCCGATAATGCTGAATATGCAGGCGGCTATGATGTGCAAATGGCGAAAAAAATCGCTGAAGGCTTAGGAAAAGAATTAGTAATTGTGAAAATGGAGTGGGATGGTTTAGTACCAGCACTGCAATCAAATAAAATTGATGCAATCGTTGCTGGAATGTCACCTACTGATGAGCGTAAGCAAACAATTGATTTCACTGAAAACTACTATACTTCTGATTTTGTTATGGTCATTAAAAAAGGTAGCAAGTATGAAAAGGCAAAATCAATCCAAGATTTTTCAGGAGCTAAAATCACATCTCAATTAAATACATCTAACTATAATGTGATTGATCAGATTAAAGATGTACAAAAAGAAACAGCGATGGATAGTTTCCCAGCAATGCGTGTAGCATTAGAGGCTGGAAAAATTGACGGCTATGTAGCTGAGCGTCCAGAAGGGATTTCCGCTGCTGCAGCGAACGATAAATTCACATATGTAAAGTTTGAAAAAGGATTCAAAACAGATATTTCAAACACATCTATTGCAGTTGGTTTACGTAAAGATGATGCAAATATGGAAAAAATCAATGAAATCCTAAAAGGTATTTCTGAAGATGATCGCCAAAAAATTATGGAAGAAGCAATTCAAAAACAACCAGCAGCACAATAATATAAATGCACGGGCTGCCTGACAGTCCGTGCATTATCATAAGAATCTCTTAAAATAATGATAATGTCATAGCTAAAAGTTTCATAAACTAAAAGAAACAAATGCTCCAATAGAATACTGGAACGAGCAAGCAACACGACGTTGTTAGGAGGAACATCATGAGTCTTGAATGGATTATTTCTATTGTTGAGAACAACTGGCAAATGTTTTTACGAGGTGCGTATTATACATTACTTATTTCAATTAGTAGTACAATTATTGGTGCACTTATCGGATTTTTCATTGGAATTATGCATACCATCAAGGTTCGTAAAAAGGGTGTAAAATTCTATAGTTTAAAGCTCTTTAATTTTTTACTAACATGCTATGTCGAATTCTTCCGTGGTACACCAATGATTGTACAAGCAATGGTTGTATTTTACGGATTAGATATAGCATTTGGCATTGATATGCATTTTATTACAGCAGGTATTTTGGTCGTGTCACTAAACACAGGTGCTTATATGGCGGAAATTGTGCGTGGTGGTATTGTGTCAATTGATAAAGGACAATACGAGGCCGCTTCGGCAATTGGGATGAATCATTTCCAAATTATGCTGCATGTTGTACTACCACAAGTTGCGCGAAATGTATTGCCTGCAACAGGTAATCAATTAATTATGAATATTAAAGATACAGCAGTTTTAAACGTTATCGGGGTTACTGAATTATTCTTCCAAACAAAATCGATTGCAGGTAATAATTTCCGCTATTTTGAATCATTCTTTGTAGCTTGTGTCCTTTATTTCATCATGACATTTACCGCATCAAGAATTTTACTATATGTAGAAAAACGATTGGATGGACCAGATGCCTATCAAAAAGAACAGAAAGAAGCCATATAGGGGGACGGACAAATGACGGTTATTAAAATAGAGCATTTAAGTAAATCATTTGGGCGTAACCAAGTGTTAAAGGATGTAAATTTTCAAGTAGAAAAGGGCGAGGTTGTCTGCCTTATCGGTTCTTCAGGATCTGGTAAATCAACACTACTACGCTGCATTAATTTACTGGAAACGCCAAGTGGTGGTCAAATTATTTACAAAGGTGAAAATATTTTAGACGAAAAGCATAATATTCAAGAATATCGTACACATTTAGGTATGGTATTCCAGCAATTCAACTTATTCAACAATCATAATGTGCTAAAAAATTGCACTGTAGGCCAAATGAAAGTTTTAAAGCGTTCAAAGGCAGAAGCCGAAGAAGTTGCTTTGAAATATTTGCAAATTGTAGGCATGGACCAATATGTCAATGCGAAGCCACGGCAGCTATCTGGCGGTCAAAAACAGCGTGTAGCGATTGCGCGAGCATTATCAATGAATCCAGATGTAATGCTGTTTGATGAACCGACGTCAGCCCTTGACCCAGAAATGGTTGGCGAAGTGTTGAAGGTAATGCGACAGCTAGCGGATGCCGGAAATACGATGTTAATTGTTACACATGAAATGGAGTTTGCCAAAGAGGTAGCGGATCGCGTTGTATTTATGGATAAAGGTGTTATCGTAGAGGAGGGACCACCATCACAGGTTTTAATAAACCCACAGCATGAACGAACAAAAGAGTTTTTAAAACGTACTTTAAAATAAATTCAGCACAACTAAAAAAGTGAGTCCACATAGATGGATTCACTTATTTTCTAGAATTCCACTCTGCATATATAACAAAGCAAATTGCAAATGCTACAGCAAGGATGAAAAACCATTGTGGTACACCACCAAAGCTCATAATAACACCTCGAAGTTAAAATTTAAGTATAGAAATAGATAAGAAAATAGACTTTTACGGAGAAAATATGATCTTCTATGGTTTTTTTCTCCACAAAACATCTAAAATATTATAAAATAAGCAGTAGACATTAGCTTCATGCTAGTAAAGAGAGGTAGAGAGATTATGTTACATTTAAAATGGAAAGATGCACCAACACTACGCGCTGTCACTTGTAAGCATACAAATGCATCAAAATATTTAGTATCAAACGTATTAACAGTAGGGAAACAATATGATGTAAAAAATGAAACAGAAGAATTCGTTTTTATTATTGATAACACTGGTAAAATTGGTGGCTACTATAAAGATTATTTTGAATGAAAATACAAGGGTGGTTCAGATGATTTCTGAACCACCCTTGTTCATTGAAAAAACAGAATCAGTCTCTTGTATAACCCTTTAAATCAGCTACATCTTGTAAATGCTGTTTTTCCTGTTCTGTAGCTGTATGTAAGGCAAAGACATCTTTGATAGCCGTTTGAAGCTCATGCTGTGTTTCTTTGAATTTCGATACTTGCTGTTCAAAAGAGGGGCTTGCAAACCGATCATTCGTGCGAGATAATCGCTCCTCTAGCTGTGCATATTGATGGTCCATGTTCATGGATAACATCATGGCTAATTGATTTTTCCAAAGTGGGATAAGTGTCACAATTGAAAATTCAATTTTCTCTGCTAGCGTTTGATTGGACTGCTGAATCATACGTATTTGTGGCGCAGTTTGTAAGGCAACCTGCTGTGAAACTTGTAAGTCATAAATACGTTGATCTAGTCGTTCGATTTGAGCGGCAAAGTCATTCAGCTGTTGGACATCAAGTGGTTGATTCGTTGCCTGTACACTAGTTACCTTTGCAGGAAGCTCGACTTCGATTGCTTGCTGCTTCTTCATTTGCCCTGCTGCAATAGCAGTCGCTAACTCCTCAAAGAATCCTCTATTATGTGAATAAAGTTCTTCAAGCATTTCTACATCTTTAATCATTTGAAGCTGTGAACGTTCAAGTTGAACACCAATTCGTTCTACTTGGATACTAATACGTTCAAACTCCGTTAATGTTTGCTTAATAGGTCGTTCTGTTTTACCAAACATTTTTTTAAAAAAAGACTGTTTTTTTGGCTCTAACGCGTTAGGGTCAACACGGTCTAATGTTTGCATTAATGAATCTAACATTTGGCCAACTTTTGAGACGTCTTTCTGTTTTACTTGTGCAAGCATTCGATCAGCAAATTGCGAAAGAGCACGCTGTGAATCTTGCCCTAAAGACAGTACTGATTCGAAGTTTGTCAGGTCAAGTTGACTAGCATATAGAAGTGCACGACTTTGTGCAAGAGGCGATAGCGTTTCATACGTCGCCATCGCCTCGGTATTTGTAGTTTCTAAATAAGATTGCACTAGGGGAGAAAGACCTTGTATTGTATTAAGTTGAAATGCGTGATCATTTGCTGTCACTTATCATCGCCTCTCCATTCCAATTGTTCTCTTCGTCTATTATTGGAACGATTCGCAAATTCGATTTCCATTTGAAGATGGTCGATATCATTAGAAAGCGCATCCTTTAAATCAATTTGAATCGTATCATTTAAGTCTGTCAGTGTTTCTCGTGTTTTTGATAATGTAATCTGGATTTCCTTATCCTTTACAGGCTGTTTCGATAACATTGTATATTTATCCGTTAATTCGACAGCGGAAGGTAGGTGTGCGTAAAAAAATTGTTCAACATTATAAAATTTGCGCGGATCTGTTTTAACAATTTTCACGATATTTTTGGAAATACGTGTCATTTCGAGTAATTGCTTAAATGCTGAAACCGAACGTACACGTAAGTAGTTTTGACTTAATGTTTGAATGTTTTTATTTGCTGCTGTAAGTTGTGTTTCAATAAGTTTGTATTCTTCTTTTGTTATACCTGCAATTTGCATGACTTTCTTTTTCTGTCTATGTTTCAACAACGCTGTACTTGGCGCGTAAGTTCCAGCAAACAATAAACCACCAAGGAAGAATCCTGGATCTGCGGCTATGGCTGCGATAGAAACAGTTGATAGCGAAATAAAGAAGCTAGCGGTATGTCTAGAGAAAAACTGTCCGACACTGAGCATGTTTCTTCCTCCTAGCATTTAAATATGTCTATATTCTTATACGAAATAATCGACATAAAGTTTCAATGAAAAAATAATCCTTACATAAATTTTACTGCTATTTGTAAAGTTTCTCAATGATAATACATAAAAACGAGCAAATCCGTTGCTTTATAATAGAGAAAAGGGGCAAAAAAAATAGAAGTTAGACTAAATAATGTCCGATATGGCTGTTTCCTTTTTACTCGGATGTGTGTTGAAAGCCTAATTTATCAGGGGTTATTGTTTTTCATCTTTCATTATATTGTATTCAATCTTAACGTAATTCGCGAATTTTTGTATTGTTGTTAATTTATTTTTTATTGCTCTAATACCTAATAGATTTAATGTTATTATTATTGTTTTTTCTTCTGTTATTAATTCCTCGCCATTAAATTTCAATGATTTTCTGGTGACTCAATTTTAACATTCATCGTTGATTTTCAGTTAGTTAGCTCAAGTAGTCATTTAATAGCCGCTAACTAATTAAATTGTGTATATTGATTGTTGCTTTTATCACACAAAAATACATTGGGAGAATACTATATTTTTGGTATATAATACTAATGTATTGTGTTTTCTAAAAAAAGCTGAGGTGGAGAATAATGAAAAAATTTTTTACTGTGTTATTAGCAGCATTAGTAATAGCAGTAATAAATCCAACAAAATCAGATGCGAAAGTAATGTATGATGGAGCAGAAGTTGTAAAAGGTCAAACAGGAAAAATGACCTTTAAAAAAGACATAAAAGTATATAAGAAAAATCCAGATGGTACGTTTGATTCTTTAGTGGTTAAGCGAAATAACTTCTTTAAAACGTATGATATTGAAAAATATGATGGCAAAACTTTCTACCAGATGGGGCAATATCGTGTACAAGCAACCGATTTAGTGGTTTTCAAAGAAATATCAATCGATATTCGTTCATCTTTTTATGACAATCCCACCTATGTCATGATTAATCATCAGGGTGTGAAAATGCCAGGTCAATACAATGACATCGGATATGGTCAACCTTTAATAGTTGGAAAACGAAAAGATGTTTGCACTGGTCCAACATCAAGCTTAGTTTCTATTGAGAAAGGCAAAATATTTTACCATTATTGTAGTGGAGATATTGAAGGAGAGGATGTAATTGATACCGCCATTGTTGATGGGACTGATGTTCGTATTTTTGAAACTATAAATAAAGGTTCTTATGTATTAATAGAAGATACAGAACTTTTAAGTGCTCCAAAGAAGGGAGCACCTAGTTATACAAAAATGTTGAAGGGAACTATCTTCCAGTTATCAGGGATTGAGATCAATGGTTATGTTGAGGTGGGTCTCGATAAATATTATTTCAATTACATTCCAGCAAATCTACTGAAGCCAGTGAATGGCGAGTAAGGAACTAGGATTCAAACCTTATAAAGAGAAAATGCTTGCGTTCTGAGCTATCAGCGAATAAGTTTTCAAGAATATCCACATAAGAAAAGTCCTCAACTCGCACTATTTTGGTGGGAGTTGTGTTTTTCTAATCAATAGGTTTTGAAATTAATGGTCATTAATTTGAAACAGGGTGATTGGATGCCCTCGTATCGAAGAAAAAGGGGGCGTCCAGCCTCTGAAGAAAAACATGGCATCAACACTAATCGAACGTCGTGGAGGCACTGGAAGCACGCTAAAAAACCGAATTAAAAGATATAATTTATCTGAAGTAGTTAGCTATTAAGTGAACTAATTTTTTGATGTAATAGAAAATCATGTTAAAATATTTATAGATTATTAACGTCAATTGGAGGAGCGGTGACTTGAAGAAGAAAGTAATAATTATTGTTTCTTTTTTGGTTGTAATTATATTGTTGCATTCAACACCAAGTATGGCATTAAGAACACATGTGTTTTTTATGGGTTATCCAAAAGCCGCAATTTCTTCAGGAATTATTGAAGATAAAGAACATAATGAAGTAGATAAAGATAAATTTGCTGAATTAAATGCCAAAGCATACACTCTAACAAATCCTCCAGTGGAAAAAGCTACTCAGGGCGAATTAAGAAACTTTCTTGTGAGGAAATTTGGATTTTTACATTTTGCAGAATACTTAGGTGATACTTAATAACCATTGTCAGTCAAACAGTGACTTAAGTTCATTAGGTAAATAAATTCTTACACAAAAAACACTCAGATTACTGAGCGTTTTTTTGTGCCGTTTATGTTGCTAATTTACTGTTAGGTTATAAATCAATACTGAAGTGTCTTACATGCTCCAACGATTGCATACAGTGTTTGGAAGCATACATTTGAAAGGATGTGGGGGCAAATGAAAGTAACGGTTAAAGAATGGCGTGTAATGTCTGATCGCAACAAACAATTACTTTTAAATGCGGTAGCAACTAAATAAAACATAGATGAAAAGAGGAATGAGAACATGCAGCAATAAACATAACACGTATTTGAAAAAAACAAGTAGTGCTAGAAAGTAATAACAATGTTTATAGTTTATCTGCACAAATAGTTCAATTAAGAGTTGTCCAACAGGCAACATCTCATTTAATGGATAAAATTGATGAAATCACTCTTAAAGTTGCTATCCCTCTATATGGCTACCCGACCTGGATTCGAATCACATGAATACGATCATTTAAATGGCGTGTTAATTTCTCAGATTGGAAAATGTATTGAGCAAAAAATCGTCCAATATAACGAAGAAGGGTAAAAGAGGTTTGGACATAAGTATATCTTCAAAGTAAAATTAAAAAATTTCACATCAGAAAAGCGCGAGAAATCAACGTTTCTAAAATTGATTTCTCGCGCTTTTTTAGGTTTTGCTCAGTTATGTCCCAGTCTCTTTTGTCTTTTGATTATGAAAAGAGGAATTATACATAACGATCCAAGGAAAATGAACAGAATTAAGGTGTTGATTGGATTATCTTTTAAAATTGTATCTTCTTTGTGTTTTTTTTCAAATTCATTTACCTCTTCCGTTGTATTTACTTTTTTGTTTGGAACAAATTCATTTTTATTTACATCATAGTAGTAGAATCCGTGTTTGTTAAAGGTGAAAAAGTCATCTATAAGCGTTTTATATGAACTTGAAATCATCACTAAGTTCACTTTTTCCGTATCAATCACTTTTTTTACATATTTTTCACTTTCTTTTTTAAACAATTCATTTTCTTTTTTTAATAAGTTAGCTGCCTCACTTTTTACTTTTTCTACATCTTGCAGCGTTGTTGCTTTTTTTAATCCTTCTTCAATAAAGGCTACTTGTTCCATTTTCATTTTTTCTTCAAATTCTTTTGTTTTTTGCTCTAATAATGATTTATCTTCTCTTGCTGTTTTAATCAGCACCGTTTTTGTTTCTTGTGCTAATATTTTGGCGGAGTCGTTTTTGTAATTATGAACTTCATTTTTGATTTTATTATTTACTGAATTCAGGTGCTCTTCTATAACGATTGTTGTTGCCATGCTAGCAGATGTAAAAACGATACTCAATATACACACTGACAGTCCGATCACACTTAATTTTTGTATAAATTTCATTTAAATCACTCCATTTTTTAGGCTCATCACCAAAGCGTGTGGTTGATTTCCGTTCCGGCTGGGCTGCTTTCCTGGGGACGTCTGATGAGCCGCTTTGTTGCTGCCGCTACGTTAACACTACGCTTTCGCACAGAAAACATCCGCTTCGCTCCAGGGTCTCATCTGTGCCGCTGATCTCCAAGGAGTCGCCAATCCAATCAACCTATATGGCATACGTTTTAACAAATGCCATCCACAACTTTTGGTGATGAGCCATTTTTTCTATTATTATCCATACGACGCTTTTTACATTTCTTCTTTTCTATTCAATTTTTTTCTATTTTATGAATGATCAAGGAACTATATGAATAATAAAAAATATAATAAGGGAGGTTAATATGAAAGAATATTTCTTAACCGAAGAACAACTAAAATGATTAAAAGAGGACGAATTCAAATACATTAAGACAAAAAATAATTTGGCATGAGAACAGTGGAATGGCGTATCCATCCACTTTAGAAATTCAAATCGTTGTAAGAATAGCAGCAGAGCGCATCATGTCAGGTGGTCTTAATCCGAAAACAAGCCAAACTTATGTGATTGAAGTCATCAGGAATTAGTCTTATAAAAAACTAAAACCCCAAATAGGTTTACTTTTTCTAAAAGTGCTGTCTATTCGGGGTTCAGTTTATTTCCCTTTATAACTTTCCCTGCTTACTTATTCTGTGTGTGCTACTGCGCTGATTTCGATCAGTTGCTCTGGAGATGCCAAATAATTCACGCCAATGAGGCTACCCGCTGGCCGATGCTGTTCCATGTATTCCTTGAAAAGTCGGATGACTGGCTCGGTGTGTTCTTTTGCATTTGTTAAATAGATTTCCATATAAGCGAGGTTGGACTTCGTTGCTCCAAACCCTTCCAGAACACTATCTAGATTTTCAAGAGTTTGTCGTGTCTGTGCTTCGATATCGCCATCACCAACGAGCGCACCCTCCGTATCGTGGGAAAATTGCCCCGAAATGTAGATAGTGCCGTTGACACTGTATCCTTGGGAAATACCGTGATCCCAAAGATCATGATTGTAGATTTTAACATTAGTCATTTTTTTCTCTCCTTTACTTCAAAGTAATGTCAGTATAAAATGAACGCAAACAAAAAAATAGTACGCACTTTTTTGAAAGGTACTACCAGAAAGGATAGTGTAAATATGGGTATGGCTGACTATAAAGAGAAGGGGAATATTCAAGAAACACCTTTTGGATATACATTGTCAGTGATCGGTGGTAAATGGAAAATGCTTATTATTTATATTCTTGCAGAGAACCAAACAGTTCGGTTTAATGATTTGAAAAGAAAAATAGGAGCTATTACCTTTAAAATATTAAGTTCACAACTTAAAGAATTGGAAGCAGATGGGATGGTTAGTCGTAAAGAGTATCCTCAAATTCCCCCTAAAGTTGAGTACAGTCTCACGCATAAAGCAGAAACTCTATTACCTGTTTTGGAGCAGTTATGTGAGTGGGGAGAAAAAAACTCTAATAATTAAGTGCTTTCTGTATAACTGATGTAATAAATAAACGTTCCATATTGTTCAGTAATTAAATAAATCATAAGCCTTTCACAATCATCTGTGTGGGGCTTTTATATTGAATTCTTTAGGATATAGGCGGAATTAAAGATAATACAATTTGATATTGAAACTATTAAATCGATGGTCTCTATTTGATTAAAATATTGGCTCTTCACCAAAACGTGTGGTTGATTTCCGTTCCGACTGGACGCTTTGCTTTCGCTACAAAAAACATTTGTTGTTGCTGTCGCTACGCTTTCGCACAGAGCAAAGCTTCCTGGGGGCGTCCGATGAGCCGCTTCACTCGCGTTGCTCGCTCCGGGGTCTCATCTGTGACGCTGATCCCCCAAGGAGTCGCCCAGTTGGAACGAAGATCAACTTATATATACAGGACATATATCAGGCGTGTTGATTAGGAAAAAATAGGTTTAATATTGCGTGGTAAATGGATTTTTTTGTTACTATTTTGCTGATATATTTCCATTTTAACTGATTGTAGCGTAGGGCTACTCGACTCCCGCGGGAAAGCGAGACAGACGAGACCCTGCACGGAGCGAAGCGGAGGAAGCGGCTCGGCGCTCGCCCGCAGGAAAGCGAGTAGCCCGTAGCGGAAATCAGCCTCTTCGAATGTATAAAAATGGTTAATCAACACACCTGGACATATATTTTAAAAAATGTCACCCGCAACTTTCGGTGATGGGCCATATAAAAAACAGACAACCAATATTAGCTATCAGTTTTTTAATTGGCATCCTATCTTAAAAGCCGTATTTGTAGGAGCGTATAGTAAGGCTGTTGAGCGTTTAAATAGCAAGTCGACTAAATCATTATCTGTGGAGGACAAAACACACAGAAACGTCCAGTACCTTTCTACAATTGGTTAAAAGAACGTGATAGCCTTCCACAATCAATTAGTAGTAGACTATATAATTTAGAGAACTGGGTAGAATGGTAGGTGGGAGAAATAATGTTATGGAAAAACACTATACTTTTGTAGGGTTTTTGACATCTGTTGGTAGAATATTAAGTTATTGGTATATAATACTATGATATTATGTTTTCTAATATAAAACTGTATAGGGGGGGAATAATGAAAAAAATATTTACTGTGTTACTAGCAGCATTCGTATTTGCAGTAGTAAATCCAACAAAATCAGAAGCGAAAGTGATGTATGATGGAGCAGAAGTTGTCAAAGGGCAAACAGGAAAAATGACCTTTAAAAAAGACATAAAAGTATATAAGAAAAATCCAAATGGTACGTTTGATTCATTAATGGTTAAGCGAAATAATTTCTTTAAAACGTATGATATTGAAAAATATGATGGCAAAACTTTCTACCAGATGGGGCAATATCGTGTACAAGCAACCGATTTAGTGGTTTTCAAAGAAGTACCAATAAAAATTCGGGCATCTTTATATAATGATCCATCTTATATTGTTATTAATCGTGATGGTATTTATAATATGGGATATTACGGTTCGTACTTCAAAGAAATTGGTGAATTTGGTCGTGTTGATTTCTTGGATACAAATAACGGACAACTGCTGAGGTATTGCGTGAGCGAAGAAATTGAAGGGAAATGGTGTGATAAGTATCCTGGTACAGATCTTAAAATCACAGAGACAATATATAGAAAAATAACACGTTTTGAGTTAACAAAGGATGCAGAAGGGAAATCCCGTCCATTAAAAGAATCTAAAACTGAAAAAATTATGGAAAAGGGAAGCATTGTTATTTCATGGAGTAATGAAATTAATGGTTATATATACGTATCCAATGAGTTAGAAGAAAGATTCGAAAGTGATGTTTGGATTCCGGTGAATTCACTAAAGCCAGTTGGAGATAAGAGATAGATTAAGAATTATATAAAGCCCTCTTATTTATTTGATAAGGGGGCTATTTTGTGTGCCAGGCATGTCCGTCAACTAGGTGATGAAAGTTCACTGTGGGCGTT
>NZ_JARVRU010000098.1:0-22803 GCF_030209535.1 Lysinibacillus sp. fls2-241-R2A-57 | reverse complement strand
GCTACTAAAAACTTTATTGATTACGTTTTGCTTGTTCAGTTTTCAAGGTTCATTTTGTTGCCGCTCGTTTTCAGCGACTCCTTTATATTAACATCTCACTCAATTCGTGTCAACAACTTTTTTGAAAAAGTTTTTTTAAAACATTTCGTTGAGTTTTTGTTATGTCTTAGCGACAATTAATATAATACAATACCGATATATTAATCGTCAACAACTTTTTCAAAAAAATATCGAGGTATTTTTTTATACCTCGATTACTAGCATACTACAGTCCCTACTCCATTTCTAGAGCTTCTTTATTTGCCTTGTAATGACGGTGGAATATCATGTCGCTTTTCGCAACGATAGGTTCTATTTGAATATAGCCTTTATCCACTAAGTATTCTATAAACACTTCTAAATCAACTGAGCAGTTCATGAGCTCCTCATGATCGTGCAATTCCTGGATTGTCCAAGTTTCTTTTGCTTGCATTACTTCTAAAATATGTTGAGCGCCGTCTCTAGTACGCGAATGTATTAAAAACTCACTTGCTAAAAACAATAGCTCTAATCGTTTTTCTATCGGCTCATTACTCATAACGAGCTCCTCATATAATTTATAAATCGCTGGTTCTATTTTTTTCACTTGTGCCCAAACAGTTACTTCCGGATAAAGTCCACTATCAATAATCGATAAACGACCTAAATGATGTAATGAATCTACTACATGATTATAAGCATCTAGATAACTACCCTTTTCAAAGTACTCTTTTCCTTCTAAGTAACGTCGAATTAACTTTGAAAATTGAATACCCGTTTTGATTTTACGACCGCTAAACGGAAACTCCTGTAATTCAATTTTTAATTTATGAAGAAATTCATTACGATCGAATAATACTCTACCAAAGAAAATCCAATCGACCACTTTTTTATTTGAGCCAATAAGTAACCACTTTCGTATCATTTTCTCAGTAACAGTATGTAAAGCTACTTTATTTCCTTCATATAAGTAATGTTTCGTAAAGACTGGCTTTTCTGCTTCTTTTACAATAATCAGTAAGATTGTATCAAATGTATCTGTAACATTACTTTGTTCCTCACGTTTTTCCACTAAAATAACGCCTAATGTATTCGACTGACTTGCACGTTCCTGGTAAATTGAACGTAAAACTTGCTCCATGTTCAGTCCTCCTCTATTTGCTTATGACCTTTTATCTGTCGCGAAAGCACAACGACAGCAACAATTGTTTTCTGTGCGAAAGCGTAGCGACAGCAACAACAAATGTTTTCTGTAGCGAAAGCAACGCGTCAGCTACAATTACGCCAAGGCGAAATCGATTTCGTTAAAATTTCGACATACTCTAAAAGTATTCCTTCTTTCCATGCTTACAAAGCTAAAATACTTTGTTCTTATATGTTATAGTAGATTTTAGATTGGGAGGCAAGATGATAAATGAAACCTTACAAAAGTAAAATTAATAAGATTCGTTCATTCGCATTAGCACTTATTTTTATCGGCTTTGTAGTTATGTATGGGGGAATCTTCTTTAAAAACTATCCTATTCTAGTATTAATTTTCATGTCCCTTGGTGTACTTTGTATTATTGGGAGTACAGTCGTATATGCATGGATCGGACTTCTCTCAGCACGAGCCGTTCAGGTAGCATGTCCTAATTGCAATAAGCACACAAAAATATTAGGTCGTGTAGATATGTGTATGTACTGCAATGAACCTTTAACGCTGGATCCAACTCTAGAAGGAAAAGAGTTCGACCAATCTTATAATAAGACAAAAAAATCCTAGCCCTCATATAAGAGCTAGGATTTTTTATTGTACCTTTGTAGATACATCTTTACACGATGGACAAGTGCCGTAAATCTCTAAACGATGCGAATGCACATCAAAGCCTGTTACTTGTGATGCAAATTGTTCTATTTCGTCGAGACCAGGATAATGGAAGTCGACTATTTTCCCACAGCATTCACAAATCATATGATAATGATCATTTGTAACAAAATCGAAGCGACTTGAAGCATCACCATAAGTTAATTCTTTCACTAGACCAACTTCACGAAATACGCGAAGGTTATTATAGACAGTCGCTACGCTCATATTTGGGAATTTCCCTTCAAGTGCTTTATAAATTTCATCGGCAGTTGGATGTGCCATTGTTTGAATTAAATATTCCAAAATAGCATGACGCTGAGGAGTAATTCGTACACCAGTTGTTTTTAACGTGTCAAGTGCATCCTGTAAATGCGTTGCAGACATCGTCATGCACCTCTTTCATAAATATTATTAATTGATAATTGTTATAAATAGTGTATCGAATTAAGCTTACTTCTGTCAACATTCACACACATTTCAGTTTAAATAACTTCTTTTTATGGTACCTCAATAACCTCTTGATAAATCCATTACATTTTCTAAGTCTGTTTCACCACGCAGCCACTTCTTTAAACTTGGCTTAAAGATTTCTAAGCTACGTTCAACATATCGCGATGAGTGGCTTGAAATATGTGGGGATACAATTACATTTGGTAAAGTCCATAATGGATGATCCGTTGCTAAAGGCTCTTGTTCAAATACATCTAAAACAGCATAACCAATTTCACCCGATTGAATCGCATGAACCAGAACGTTTTCCTCTACTAAGTTTCCGCGTCCAAAATTCATGAACATAGCATCATTTTTCATCGCTTTAAAATGTTCTTCTTTCAATAAATGTGTAGTCTCTGCTGTTTTAGGTAATACAGAAATGACAATATCAGCCTTTGGTAAAACTTCTATTAATCGATCAAAGCTCACCATGTCATTCATATAAGCCGCTTCCTTACCTGAACGGTTACAGCCAATCGTCGCAACACCAAAAGCTTGCAATAAACGACCTACTTCCGAGCCGATAGCTCCTGGTCCTAAAATAAGCGCTGTACTATCACGTAACTCGGTTTGTTTCGCTTTTTTTGACCATTCACTTTTCTGCTGCTGCTCATAGATCCAAGGCAGTGCACGCTTAATCCCTAAAATATGGGCGAGCATCGATTCTGCCATTGGTGTTTTATGAATGCCACGCACATTTGAAACTAAAATCCCTCGTTCAACAATGGCTTGAGCTGGCATTTTTTCTACCCCCGCTGAAGCTACAAAAATCCACTTAACATTTGTTGCATACTGAATATTTTCATCAGTTAAATCTTCACCATAGGTTACAAGCACATCTGCTTTTTGTAGTTCATCGTTTGATAAACCATTTTCAAAAATAAAATTAACTTGCGGAAATTCTGCTATTAGTGGCTCACGTAAGTCTGGTCTTGGTTCAAACGTAAAATAAATTCTCATTGCGTTACCCCCCATTCTGCTAAATATGTATACACATCTTCAATATGATTTTTCACACGTACTTTACGCCAAGCCTTTATAAGATTTCCTTCTGCATCAATTAAAAATGTCGAACGTTCTATACCCATATATTCGCGTCCATACATCTTTTTCAGTACCCATACTCCATACGCCTCTGCCACTGCATGGTCCTCATCCACTAATAGTGAAAATGGTAATCCATGCTTATCTATAAATTTGACATGCTTTTTCACATCGTCAGGACTAATTCCAAGTACAACTGCATTTAATTTACTAAAATCCTCATGCTTATCACGGAAGTCGCAAGCCTCCGTAGTACAACCCGGCGTCATATCTTTAGGATAAAAATATAAAATAACATTTTGTCCTTTGAAATCCGCTAACGTTACTCTTTCTCCCGTTTCATTCATAAGGGAAAAATCTGGTGCTTTTTTTCCTTCTATTAAAGCCATATCAATCTCCTCCTCTGTATGTTTTATTTTACTCCAAGTAACAAAACAAGTCATATCCCTTAATTTCTTTGGATTTCTTGCACTGATAGGTCTACAATAGATGAAGTATAAAGATTTAGGAGGCAATATATATGAATCACACAAAATCTGAGGCAGTACACGCAGAAGCGCTACAGCACATCGTTGGTGGTGTAAATAGCCCTTCTCGTTCTTATAAGGCAGTTGGTGGAGGTTCACCGGTAGCAATGGCTCGTGGAAAAGGAGCTTATTTTTGGGATGTTGATGGCAACCGCTACATCGACTATCTAGCAGCTTACGGTCCAATCGTTACTGGTCACGGTCACCCGCATATCGCAAAAGCAATTACAAATGCAGCGGAGAATGGCACTTTATTTGGTACACCAACAGAATACGAAGTTACTTTTGCTAAAATGCTAAAAGAAGCAATCCCATCTATGGATAAAGTACGCTTTAACAACTCTGGTACAGAAGCTGTCATGACAACAATTCGTGTCGCTCGTGCTTATACTGGTCGTACAAAAGTTATGAAGTTTGCTGGCTGTTATCACGGTCACTTTGACTTAGTATTAGTAGCGGCTGGTTCTGGTCCTGCAACATTAGGAACACCAGACTCAGCAGGTGTTACAACTTCAACAGCAGAGGAAGTTATTACTGTACCATTTAACAACCCTAAAGCATTTACGGAAGCTATGGATAAATGGGGCGATCAAATTGCTGCCATTTTAATAGAGCCTATCGTTGGAAACTTCGGTATCGTAGAGCCTAACCCTGGCTTCTTAGAATTAGTTCATGCAACAGCAAAGGAAAAAGGTGCATTAACGATTTACGATGAAGTTATTACTGCATTCCGCTTCCACTATGGTGGCGCTCAAAACTTATTAGGCTTAACACCAGACCTTACTGCACTTGGTAAAGTAATCGGTGGTGGTTTACCAATTGGTGCATATGGTGGTCGCAAAGAAATTATGGACACAGTTGCTCCACTTGGTCCTGCCTACCAAGCAGGTACAATGGCCGGAAACCCTGCATCTATGCAAGCTGGTATTGCCTGCCTAGAAGTATTACAAACGCCAGGTATTTATGATGAAATGGACCGTCTCGGAGGCATTTTAGAGGAAGGGATCTTGGCTGCTGCGAAAAAACATGATGTAACAATTACTCTTAATCGTCTTAAAGGGGCTCTTACAATTTACTTTACAGATGTGACAGTAGAAAACTATGAGCAGGCTGAAAACTCAGACGGTGAAATCTTTGGCCGCTTCTTTAAATTAATGCTTGAACAAGGAGTTAATTTAGCACCATCGAAATATGAAGCATGGTTCTTAACAACAGAACATACAGAGGCAGATATTCTTGAAACAATTAAAGCAGTAGATCATGCATTTTCTCAATTGTAATTATGTAATCGCATAAAAAACATCTGTTCAACAGTTATTTAAATTAGCGACAATCATAAATTAGTAAGGCGGCTCTTCTAAGAGTCGTCTTTTTTCATTTAAATGACATACAAATCTATGTATTTTATGAACACTTCCTTCTATAATGTAAAGAAGCATTAATTATGCCTTAGCATAATTGTGTCCCGCTGAAAGAAGTTAAAAATTTTAGACAGAAAGGACATCCACTTTCTATGAAATTAGGTGCCCGTGTATTTAAAACTGGTGTTGCCATTGTGTTCGCCCTATTTATTGCTGAGTTGTTAGAGTTACCTTCACCTGTTTTTGCCGGAATTGCAGCTATTTTTGCGATTCAGCCATCTATTTATCGCTCCTATCAAACGATAGTTGAGCAAGTACAGGCAAATATTATAGGAGCTACCATCGCGGTCATTTTCGGCTTACTTTTTGGTCACCATGTAGTAGCAGTTGGCATTGCCGTCATTACTGCTATTGGCTTAATGTTAAAATTTAAACTTGAAAAATCGTTGTCTCTAGCACTTGTCACAGTTGTAGCAATTATGGAGATTCAGGGTGATGACTTCATTACATTTGGCCTTATTCGCTTTATTACCATTTTAGTTGGAGTGTTAGCAGCATTTGTTGTCAACCTATTCTTCCTACCACCAAAATACGAAGTAAAGCTTTTCCGTAAGATTTACTTTTTACAGGATGATATAATTCGCTGGACGAGACTTGCTGTACGTCAGGCATCTGAACATACATCAACAAAAGGAGCATTAAGCAAATTTAAGGATCGTATGCAACGAGTTGATACACTGTATGATTTTTATAAGGAAGAACGTAATTATTTAAAAAATAAAAAGTATGTAAAAGCACGTAAATTAGTTGTTTATCGTCAAATGATTACAACGTCAAAGAAAAGCTTGGAGCTGCTTCAGCGTCTTCATAATCATGAAAATGAATTAGCACAGCTACCGACACAATTTCATTTAATGATTCAAGAGCGACTTGATTTCCTGCTGACTTACCATGAGCAGCTATTGTTAAAATATACAGGGAAATTAAAGCCCGAACATTCAGAGTGGAGTAAAAACATCGATTATGTTCAGCGCAATGAGTTGATGGAAATATTTATCAAACAAATCACGTATGCACATGATGAAGGCGATACAGAATTCTCAAGCTATCACTTGCTTTATATTTTATCGCGTATTTTAGATTACGAAGAAAACCTAGAGCATTTAGATACGCTCATCGTGTCGTATCAGACTCATCATGGTCATGAAATCAATGTGGAATTTGAAGAGGAATTTATTTAACTAAAAAAACGATAGATTGGATTATACCATTCTGTCGTTTTTTAAATTTGATATACTGCAACAGGTGTGTTGATTAACCATTTTGTCCATCCTTATTAATTAGAAGGCTCTGATTTCCGCTACGTGCTACTCGCTTTGTCGCGGGAGTCGAGTAGACCTACGCTACAATCAGTTAAAATGGAAATATATTAGCAAAATAGTAACGAAAAAATCCTTTTATCGCTCAAAATAAACCTATTTTTCCCTAAACAACATGCTCTTAAGCATCAGCATCTTTTAGTGAATAAGCCCCCCTAAAATAACAGTTTTACCTTAGAGGGGATACTCTCCTTTTTTTATGAACGTTTCAGTTACGTAATGCCATCAGTTTTTTCTCTGCTTGCTTACGCTGTTCTGTTTGTTCATCGCGCAACTTCCTATAATTAGTAATACCTAAAACAATGGTATCCCATATTTCTTCGAGAGTTTGTGTGGTTTCAGGCTGTTGTGCCATAGCAGTACTTAGTTCCACAGTTTCATTGCTAACTCCTCCGAATTGCTTCATACGCTTTTCAAAGGCTGCTACTGAATCATTTTGTAGTTTTTGACGTTTTTCATTAACCGCATTCATAATCCCCATTTTAAAAACAGGAATCGTTGTTACAAACGCATTATTAATTTGCTCCATTAGCTCACTATTGCCATAACGAAGCATCTCAATTTGCGGGGCTGCTAAAATAGCAACCATACGTGATTTCTCAAGTTCTTCTATTTTTTGCTCGAGCAATTCAGCAATGGTTTGCAAACTATTTAGTTCCATTCTTGCTATTTGGTTACCTGCTTCACTCTGCTTTTCATACATAGGTATTAATGTTGTCGAGACTTCTTGTAATTTTAATTCTGCAGCTACTATATACTTTTCAAGGTCAAGATAATACATCAAATCTTCGTTGTATAGTCGTGCAAGCATACGATTATCCTTTGCCAATGCTTCTTCCATTAGCACAAATTGATAATGTATCTTCTCTATATCTCTACCTAGAATATTGTATTTGGCAAACAAATCTTCTTCTTTTTGTACTTCACGCTTAAACAACTTTCTAAAAAAGCCTTTCTGCTCAATTACTTCCTTTTTATCGAATTTTGACATCAAGACTTCAAGCTGCTTTAATAAATCATTTGATTCATTTGCTTTAGATTGCGTTATCATGTTTAAAATTTGATCAGAGAAATGTGATAGTTTCGTTGCAGGTCCTTTACCCAATGCCATTAAATCTAGTTGATTTTTTATATTTATCTGATCTGCAATTTGCTTTACTTCCGCATTTTGACGTAATTGTTGTTTTGCTGCTTCTGCTGTTTCCAGTGTCAGTTGCTCAAGAGTAACAGGGTTATTTGACATCGTGCGCCTCCTTCCTAACCATCAGAAAAAGCGATTAAATAGTTTTTTTATCATTTTATCTGGTTTGTTTTTTTGTTGTTTTGGTTCTTCATATTGTAAATCAAACAACATGTGCTCCAAACGATGTACATCAAATGTATCCTCTTGCAAATATTTTTCTAAATCTAGTTTGCCTGTCGGATTGTATAATACAATATCAATACCGAAGCGATTTAAAAATGCAAGAAGCACAATATCCTCTCGAGATAAAGTTGGCTGCTGCGGTGCTTGATATAATACCAATTTCGGCACCTCTTGCGAATAATCAAAGCTTTGCAATAAACGCAGTATTTCTTGAGGGATCATCGTCATTTGCTTAAATAAAAATAATTGTAAGTCATACAAAGGTTCGTTTGGCTGTTGTTTCAGCATTGGCTGTTCACATGAAGTTTTTATCGTATGGGCGATTGCACGTTGTAGTTCTAATGTTAGATCGCCATATTGCCACCAATCACTTTGCACAATACGCTCTACTGATAGTTCACCATTCACTAGGCAATGCTTATAGTGAAAATGATAGTTGGCTCTACTAGTTGTCACAAATGGAAACTCCTGTACAAATACAGTTTGTTGGCTAGCAAGCAGTTGATGCATATAATGCCAATATTCTTCACGTCTACTCGAAACACCACTTATTTTCGCAAAAATGACTGGGATTATCACTTCATCTTTTATCACTTCAAATTTCGGGCGAACCATGGCCTTCTCGTTTGCATAAATAAAAATATCATCGTATGTCATACGTAGCGTTAAAGAGCGAGGCAGGAAATCTTTAAACTGCCAAGGTTTAAAAACACCCGATTGCTGATCATGCATTAATTGTTCGAAATGCTGACTTGAACGATAACCAACTGTCGCCTGACGGTCACGCATCTTATCAGGAAAAGGCTGTAACGTTGTTTGACTTGCATAGGAATGCGTAATCGAAAACGCATCTGTAGGATCAATCTCTGCAAATTCATCAACTTTAGCTGGATGAAAAATCAATACATCGCAGCCAAGCTCCATTAATAATAATAAAAAATATCTCTGACTAATTGTTGTTTCGCCATACCAAACGACTTTTGGAAAGTCATCTGTCGGCTTCATCGATTTCGTCCATTCAATCCAATGGTTTTTTAACCACTTCACCATATCAATTAAAAATCGACGAAAATCATTTGCAAGTAAACCTAGTGATTGTTGCTCTTGAAAACGTTCAACAACTCGAATCGTCGCCAGCTGTAAATGACGATTCATGTCGGCATCATCATGCTTCGGTATTAACTGATAACCAAACATCATAGCCACTAAACGACTAATAGATAAACCTTTAGGTGTTTGCTGATGCTGTGTTAAAATATTTTGCAGTGCCTGAAAATCCTTTTGTTCTATATATTTGTTTAATTCTTCACTTAAAATATGGATATTTGACTGTTGTGACAATGTAAATAATGAATTAAAATAATCATCTTCTTCTATCGGTGTACCTAACACACGAACAGCAATGCGACTAAAACTCACCTGCTGCGCTGTTTCCTCATAAAATGCGCGACTCTTTGGTGAATCTTGGAACGCCTGTAGCCAATCATCCGGATCACGTTCTAGCACTGATTTAATTGTGATTGTTTGCATACAAACGTCACCTCCTCCAAAATCATCTTCTTTAACACATGCTCAAAAATAACATATTCACGTTTACCCATTGTGTTGCATCACTTATATTTACTTGCCGATTATTTAAATGAAACTTACTTAACAACTGTTTGCTTTGTAGCGAGTCTTAAAACTGCTTCAAGTAATTCTTTTGTAAATGCTTCACCACTGTGCACCGAATAGGTTGTATTCATTAGCGTTCGTGGTTGTTTATCCTTTAAATCCCCATGATGAGGTGTATAAGCGATGTCAGCCATCGCAAGCATTCCGTAATCCATAATAGAATCGCCAGCTGCTACATGCACATCATATGTACAAAGTTCTTTCATATACTCAATCGCCGCTTCCTTCGTAAGTACTTTAGGCATAAAATATAATTTTTTGCCTTGTAGAAGAACATGCCAACCGTATCCGTCAAATTCCTGGATAATTGCTTGTAATTCATCCGGGCGTAAAACATCTACATCAACATGATGAACATAAAATAGGTCATCTATGTAAAATGAACGCTGTAGCCATGTGTCCGATTTTATTGTATGAAAATGTTTTAACATATCCCGCTGAGGAATGGAAGAGTCTTCAATACGCATACGTAATGTTTTTGTCCAAGGTTCATATGGACGACCCTTTTCTAATATTGTACCCCCATTACTCGTAATTGCAAAAGTAGGGCTCAAATCATTGATAAAATGAATTTGTTCATATTGATACAAAGCTCGTGTTGTCACTGGTACAAACTGCACCTGTTTATGTACCTGTTGCAGTAATGGCGCAGTTACTTCTGTCATCATACTAATGATTTCATTCGCTCTTTGTTCAACTACAACTGTATCTGTTGCTGGCGGGAAATTATCCATCATGCGCCTTGAATAAATGAGTGTTCGATCTAAATCAGATGTAAATAGTAGCATATTTATCTCCTCTCTCTTTCTTTAATAAGGCCGCAACATGCATACGACATATTTGAATATTCTTCTATTGGTACATTTCTTTCCTGCGCTAATAATAAGATGTGTTCAAGTTCATTCATGTATTTTGGATTAATTAAAATTTTCCATGGAATTCGTCTTAGTAATACTCGTGTTGTTTCACCAACACCAGGTTTAATAAAATGAATATTATCAATACCAAATGCCTGTTGAATCGCTTGCACTGATTTCATGCCCTGCCAAGTAATCGGAGAGGCTGTTCGCTCCAGCAGTTGTTGTTCAACCTCCTTCTGCACTTTTTCAAAACATGCAGCTACACGATCTATGTATAAGTTTGACACATCTACATCCTCGAGTTCTTTATAGTATTTAGCCCCATGAAAATCAGTTTCATCCATAAATTGCAAATTCAAAACCGTACGACTCACCAACCCGGATACAGTGGAATTCAAACATGCTGAAGGGATTAAAAAATCTGCACGCGTTCCATAAATCGAAGCGCAATGTCCTGGATCAGCCAACACAGCCAAATTTGCACTCAGTTGCTCTTTATGATTTGCATTGAACTTTTCACATGACTGTAGCAATTCCGTTGTGATGGCACCTTTACCCGTCCAGCCATCGATAAATTGAATACTTGCTTGAGAATGTTTAGCAAAAATGTACCGAATAGCTGTCTCATCAAAACCTCGACCACGAAGAATGGATATGGAGTAATGAGGGACACAGACACTATAACGCATTTTTAAATAACGTTTAATTAAAATGCCTATTGGCGTACCTGCCCTTGCTAAACTCACAAGTACTAAATTTTCTAAACCATGATGTTCTACAATTTGTTCAGCCACAATACCAACAGCTAATGCAATGCGTTCTTTATAGACACTTAAAGTTTCATGAAAAAGTGCCATATACGCCTCGGTTGGATGATATTCGACTGGCAACATTTCTGAATAATGCGTACCAGATTGGATAAGACGTTCACGTTTTTCATTATCCAATTCAAGTAAGACATTACTAATATCACGAAATAAAAAAACAACATCTTCAGGTGCATAGCTACCCATTTTATCTGGCTGCATAATTGAGATCATTATTCTCCCTCCACTTCATGCATACAAACTACATAAATTTTTGCATTACTTACAGATTGCAATGCTTTCACAAATAGTGCTAGAACTTCTTTATTTGCTATACGTTCCACAACTACAAATAGTTCCGAGTAAGGGTGACTTTGTACATTATATAAATAGTTTTCAACACCATTATTTTCAGGACATTCAAAAGCAATTTTTTCTGTTATTGTATAGTCTTCATGATCTGTACAATAAATCGGACTTCGTGTTGTTGATTGAAAATAAACATCTTTACCTAAGTAAGCGGCCATTTGCATTGGGACATACATAAACTCACCTGTTCCAATTACTAGTGCCGGTCCATCTGTTCGTAGTTTTTTTAATTGCTTGGCGATTGCCTGTAATGCATCCTTTTGCTTGCTATGCTGCTCAGACGTCAACATAAATCTTCCGGTTGCTAGCATATAGGGTTCACTGTTTTCTAGACCGTTCTCCGCAATAGAACGATAATATCTACGCTCACCCGTTTCTTTTATCGGTAATAGCGATATATCTTGTGCAACACAGTCCATTGCTCTATTTGGGCTACTTGTTAAAAGCGGTGTACCACCACAACTAAAGTGACCACCCATAATCGCTATAAAATCAACCGATACTTGCCACTTCTCCTCTAATTGCTTAAAAACGGCTTGCTGTTGTTCAGAACGCCAGTCTAAAATGGATAGCACCGTATAATACTTGACTAAAGGAAATTTCTTCCGTAACGTATTAATAATATTAACGACCGTATTTCCAGTTGTAATCTCATCATCAATTAGCACAATGCGCTTTGCCTGTAACAATTTTTCAGGTTCTTCAGTGTAAATATTATGGCTTGTCGCATGTGAATGTTCTTCTTCAAATGTAACAAATGGTTCGAAGTCAGGTAGCTCTTCTCGTGTCGTATGAATATACATAGCATTCGATTGAAACGTATTAAACACAGCATGACCAAGTGCTGTTGCTGTTTCTGCAAATCCAATAAACAATGTTTCCTCAGGCAGTGTCATACATGCATCCATAGATCGTTGTAAATCATCCTGCTCATTGAAAGTTTTAAGTGCCTGTACAATAGATGGAATGCTATTTACTTCTTGATCAACAAGCCTCTGATAATACATCATTGCTAGGAGATTTCCTGTAAGCAATGGTATTTGTGGACGAACAGCTAAATGTTTTCCAAGAACCGTACTGACAAATAAAAATTGTCTTTTCTTATTAATACGTGCCGCCATTTTAAATAAATCTGTGGCTACAAAATCATATGGATTATGTGTGATCTCAATCTCTATGTCATAACTTTGAAGAATATTTAACTTATTTTTTACTTGTTGCATAGACAGTCACTACTCCCTATCTCTGAATTTAATAACAGTGAGGCAAAATCTATGGACTCGTGATAGACCCCATATACATGTGCCTGACGCAAAATTCGCTGAGCCCATCTCATATGTGGTTTTATTTCGTTCATTTTATTGGCATAGTGACTTTTCAAAACACCTTTTTGACCATCATTATTTTCTACAATACTTAGCGCATCTAAATATTCCTCATAGGAAATAGCATATAAAGCATGTACAACACGAATATGGCTAGGATGAATAACCGTTTTACCTAATATTCCATTCTGTCTGTCCATTAATACTTCCTTCATTAATCCATCTAAACAATCATCTAACAATGCCTTGCGTGTAGCCAGTGCACCCTTTTCACTAAACGGTGTTACTCTTAATTCTGGTTTTAATACACGTTGATTACTAAAATACTCCCATACAGGCCCAGAAATGATAAAGCCATCTTCTTCACGACCTAGTACATTGATAATATCAGCAACACAATCTCGGATTACACTTATATCATAAATTGTCGAATCCATACGACGCCGAATGCCATATATTCCGCAAAAATCAGTGGCACCTATACGCACGTTTAATACTCGCTGTCGGTATTGCTGCAGGACTTCTTTAATAGCAAATAACGCATCCATACGAGATTCCTTATATAAAACTTCACGACTTTCTAAAATCGGCATACCATATAAGGTTAATTGATGCTGTTGAATCGTTTGCTCCAATAATTCAAAATAGATAGCCCCTTGCGCTGCTGTAAATTTAGGAAATACATAACCTGTTAATACTTCTTGTCGCTCTCCTAGCATAGTGATTAAATGTCTGAATTGTCCGATATTTCTAACGCGAATAAATATTAGTGGTAATTCCTGAGGTAGTAGTTGTTTAGTGCTATAGAGCATATATAATTCACTAATATCACCTATCAATTTTGCCTCACAGCTCTCTAATTCAGTATCTCCTACTGCATCCTCTAAATCTATGACCAATGATGCCAGCTCTTTATATTTTCGTGATTGTATTATACTCACAATATTGGGCATAGATGCAGGCATATACAAAGTCGCACCCAAGGCATATGACAAAATATCTGGGGTTTCCCATTTCGTAAAAGGCTGTGGCTTTTTATAAAAAATCGTCTCTGCTTCTGTTGCAAAATGTTGCAAATTATTCCCCTCCTCTGTAAAAAGTATTCCTTGTAAAAAAGCACTGCATCGGCCTGCTTCTACAGACCAATACAGTGCCTTGGTTACACCGTTGCTTTCTTATTCATCTTGTACACCACAAATGTTAATAAGAATGCCGCTTACTTTATTGTAGGCCAAATGTATTAATTAATGCTGCTAATCCACCTTTATAGCCTGAGCCTACTGCAGCAAATTTCCACTCGCCATTATGACGGTACAGCTCACAAAATACGACAGCTGTTTCAATACTGAAATCCTCACCTAAATCGTAGCGCAGTACTTCTGATCCCGAATCTTCATTCATTAAACGAACATATGCATTCAACACTTGTCCGAAATTTTGTTGACGTCCTTCTGCATCGTAAATTGTAACAGTCACAACAATCTTTTCAATTTGAGGAGATACTTGCTTTAAGTTCACAAGAATTTTTTCATCGTCCCCATCGCCTTCACCTGTACGATTATCACCAATATGCTCGACAGATTGGTCTGCACTCTTTAAATTATTGTAGAAAATGAAGTCTTGTTCATTACGGCATTTCCCAGATGCATCTAGTAAAAATACAGATGCATCTAAGTCAAAGTCTTGCCCACCATCGAATTGTTTCACATCCCAGCCTAATCCAATACCTATGTTATTTAAGCCTGGATCTTGCTTTGTTAAATCAATGCGTTGCCCTTTACTTAATTGAATACCCATTAGAATTCTCCTTCATTTTTAAAAATATATTTTAGTTTACATCTAAGCCATAATCGTTACAAAGAACAGCCAATCCACCTTGGTAACCAGCTCCGACTGCGTTAAACTTCCATTCACCGTTATGGCGATACAGTTCACCTACAACAATAGCTGTTTCAATACTGAAATCTTCCCCTAAATCATAACGTATTAGTTCCTCATTTGAAGCTGCATTCATAATACGAATGTATGCATTAGAAACCATACCGAAGTTTTGGCTACGCGCTTCTGCCTCATGGATTGTTACAGTGAATGCTATTCGTTGTACATGTGCAGGTACTTGAGTTAAAGCTACTTTTACCACTTCATCATCGCCATCGCCAATACCTGTTAGATTATCACCAGAGTGTTCAACTGAACCGTTACCACCTGTTGGATTATTATAGAAGATAAAATCATTTTGATCTGCTACTTTCCCTGTATCAGCAAGTAAAAATACAGATGAATCTAAATCAAAATCATTTCCACCATCATATTTATTTGTATCCCAGCCTAAACCAACAACAACATTTGTTAACCCTGGATTTGATTTTGTTAAATCTACCTTTTGACCTTTTTGCAATGAAATTCCCATTATTCTATTCCTCCTATATTTTAAATTATTGATATCTTCGAACTACATCGCCAAGCTTCATATCGTTTGTACCTGTGCCAACAGCAGCGAACTTCCACTCATTATTATGACGATAAATCTCACCACAAATGAGCGTCGTTAAGTTCGAATAATTATCAGATAAATTATAACGAATTAATTCATTTCCAGTTCTGTCATCATACACACGAATATATGCATTTTGAATCATACCAAAGTGTTGGTTACGTCCTGCAGCATCATAGATATTCACGACAAATACAAGTTTGTTATATTGCGTTGGTACAGAAGATAACTCGATGATGATAACTTCATCATCCCCATCTCCATCACCCGTTAAATTGTCGCCTGAATGTCGGACAGAACCACATGTACTTGTTAATTTTCCAAAGTAAACAACGTCATCTCCTGCTATAACCTTATCATCTTGTAGCATTAATACAGATGAATCACAATCGATACTTCTTTCATTACTTTCACTTTTACTTGAAAATAAACCGCCTAAGAAGCCACCACTTTTTCCTTGGCTTACAGGGTCCCACCCTAACCCAACTTTAATTTTATTTAAACCTGCATTACCTTTTGTTAAATCAACACGTTGCCCTTTTTGTAAATTAATTCCCAATTTTAACAACCTCCTACAATTTGTATGTACTGAAATAATCTAGATTCTCACCAAAACGTGTGGTTGATTTCCGTTCCGACTGGGCGCTTTGCCGCTGACGCTTCGCTTTCGCGCAGATAAAACATTTGTAGCTGCCGCTTTGCTTTCGCTACAGAAAACATTTGTTGCTGACGCTTCGCTTTCGCACAGAGCAAAGCTTCCAGGGGGCGTCCGATGAGCCGCTTCACTCGCGATGCTCGCTCCAGGGTCTCATCTGTGACGCTAATCCCCTAGGAGTCACCCAGTCTCCACTCCAATCAACCAATATACAGTGCATATATTTTTAAAAATGTCATCCACAACTTATGGTGATGAGATGTCATCCACAACTTTTGGTGATAAGTCCAATATATCTCAATTTTAAAATAATACTACAAAAAACTCAATAAACGAATCCATAAAAAGGTTTTGACCCTGTTCTTATTTCGTCCTCTAATGCTTTTAAAAAAATTTCTACTTTTAAAAGACGTTCCTTGTGAAAAAGTGTTTCCATTTCCATTGCATCCTTTTATTTGACAGACCAATGAATATTAAAAAACCTTCTAACGCGTAGAAGGTTTTTTGATTTTTCTATTAACTTTTCATTTTTGGGTCAAGTGCATCACGCAAACCATCCCCCATTAGATTAAAACCAAGAACCGTTAACATAATAGCCAAGCCTGGGAAAATCATCGTCCACGGTGCCTTTAATAAATAGATACGGGCATCTGCAAGCATTTTCCCCCACTCTGGTGCTGGTGCTTGAGCTCCTAATCCTAGGAAGCCTAATGCTGCTGCTTCAATAATCGCTGTCGCAATAGCTAGCGTTCCCTGTACAATTATTGGCGTCATCGAGTTGGGCAATATATGCGAAAATAAAATTCGTGCATCACGCATTCCTATGGCCTTTGCTGCTACGATATATTCCTCTTCCTTGACACTTAATACTTTCGAACGAATGAGACGACCAAAATTTGGTACGTTAATAATAGCAATGGCAATCAATGCATTTTGTAAAGATGGGCCAAGCACTGCCACTACTGCAATAGCTAGTAAAATACTAGGAAACGCTAACATAATATCAAAAATACGCGAGATAATCGTATCAATCCATCTTCCATAATAACCCGCAATAATACCAAGTGAACTACCTACAATAACAGAAAGAATAACCGAAAAAAAGCCTACCGATAAAGAAATACGAGCTCCATGTATGATTCTAGAAAAAATATCCCGACCAAAGTCATCTGTTCCAAACCAATGCTCACTTGACGGTGCTAATAAACGTTTCGTTAAATTTTGTTCATTAATACCTTCAGGAGCAATCGTCGGACCAAATATAGCAATTAAAATAAAAAATAGTACAATGCCTGCACCTACTAGGGAAATTTTGCTCTTTTTAAAGCTACGCCAGCCTTCTCTCCAAGGGCCTGACGCACGTTCACGACTTGGTGCTGCCTCTGTTTTTATATCTATCGCTTCAGTCATTATCGCCTCTCCCCTCTACTTATATTTAATCCGTGGATCAATCACTGTATACAGTAAATCCACAATCAAGTTAATCATGATAAAAATAAAAGCAATGACTAAAATACCCGATTGAATAACAGGATAATCTCGGAAGCCAATGGCATCATAAATATAACGACCAATTCCAGGCCAGCTAAAAATGGTCTCTGTTAAAATAGCACCACCAAGCAATAATCCTGTTTGCAAACCGATGACTGTTAAAACTGGAATAACTGCATTTTTCAAAGCATGTTTATACACGACAATAAACATTTTTTGTCCCTTCGCTCGAGCAGTGCGTACATAGTCAGAGCGCATTACTTCAAGCATTGACGCCCTAGTTATTCTTGCAATAATCGCCATTGGAATTGTCGCAAGTGCCATCCCTGGCAATACTAATCGCTTTAATACCTCAATAAATTGATCAAAGCGCCCTTGTATAAGCGTATCTAGTAAATAAAAATGAGTAATGGCGGTTATTGGATCTCGCACATCTTCTCGTCCAGACGTCGGGAACCAGCCGAGCTGATTACTAAAAGTCCACTGTTCCATCAAACCAAGCCAGAAAACGGGCACTGACACCCCAACTAAAGCAACAACCATTGCTACATAATCAAACCATGAGTTTTGGAACCATGCAGAAATAATGCCAGCATTAACTCCAACTACCACTGCGATAATCATGGCAAATAGCGCTAGCTCAGCTGTTGCCGCTAAATACGGGAAAATTTCCTCTGATACAGGTATCTTAGTTCGTAATGATACTCCTAAGTCCCCCTGAAAAATGCCACCTAAATAACTAAAATATTGTGTGTACCACGGATTATTTAATCCTAAACTTGCGTTTAACGCTTCGACCGCTTCTTTCGTTGCCTGCTGTCCTAAAATTACTTGTGCTGGATTACCAGGAATTGCACGAATTAACATGAAAACGATAAAAGTCATTCCAAGCAAAACTGGGATTAATTGAAACGTCCGTCTTCCCATATAGTGAAGCATCCTCTTCACCCCTCTGTTATTTTCATAATATAGCGTTGCATCAGGCATATTGATTAATCGCTTTTGTCCACTTTTTTTATTAGAGGCTTATCACCATAACGTAAGGTTGATTTCCGTTCCGACTGAGCGCTTTCTAAGGGAGTCAAGTCGAATAAAAATCAACTTATATACATAGCGTTCTAACAATGACATCCCCAACTTATGGTGATGCATCAAATTAAAAAATTAACTCTAGCCTATTAAAAACGAGCATTTTCATATCATTCTTTAGTAAAAAGAATCCGCGAGATTTCTACGGCTTACCCGCAGAAAAGCAAGCAGATTCTTCTAAGCTCTTATTAAAATAGAATTCTAATGTCTACTTCATATCTACTGTATCTAAACGATCAGAACCTGTTGGATGTGCAATATAGTTTGTAACTTTAGTGTTAGCAGCTAAAATTGGGGTAGAGTGAGCAAGTGGAACCCACGGAGCATCCTTAGAGATAACCTCTTGAGCTTGCTTGTAAAGGGCATTACGCTTGTCCTCATCCATTTCTGTTTGTGCTGCAACTAATAGTTTGTGCAATTCTTTGTTGTCATAGAATGTATAGTTGTTAGAACCAATATTATCTCCGTCTAATAAAGTGTAAAGGAAATTATCCGCATCTCCGTTATCACCTGTCCAACCAAGTAAGAACGCATCCGCCTCTCCATTTTCCGCCTTTTCTAAATACGTAGCCCATTCAAACGATACAATCTTAGATTTCATACCAACATCTGCTAAATTCTTCTGAATGGCTTCCGCAATTTTTTGACCATCAGGCATGTACGGACGTGGTACAGGCATTGCCCATAGCTCGATTTCTTTACCATCATAGCCAGCCTCAGCTAATAATGATTTTGCTTTTTCTGGATCATATTCATAGCCTTTAACCTCATCGTTGTAGCCTGCAACTAATGGTGGCATTGGATTTTTTGCTGGCTCACCTAATCCTTCAAAGAACGCATCTACTAATGCTTGTTTATCGATTGCATAATTTACTGCTTGGCGAACTTTTACGTTATCAAACGGTGGACGTGTTACCGTTAATCCAAGATAGCCAACATTCATAGATGGACGTTCGATTAATTGTAAATTTGCATTTGATTCGATTGAAGCTTTATCAGATGGACTTAAACCATCAACTACATCAACATCACCGTTAGTTAATTCATTGAATCGTGTGGAGTTATCTGGAATAGAACGGAAAATAACTTTATCTAATTTCGGCAAATCTGCAATACGGTAATCAGGGTTTTTTTCTATTGTGATGGACTCATTTCGTTTCCACTCTACAAATTTGAATGGACCAGTACCTACTGGATGATCTTTAAGTGCCTCATCATTTTTTTCAAAAGCTGCTGGCGAAGCAATAGCAAATGGAGACATCGCTAAATTTTTCAAGAACGTTGCTTGTGGTTGAGCTAGTTTAAATGTAACTTTATAATCACCATCAGCAGTGATCGACTCAATTACTTGCTTTCCACCTACTGTAAATTGAGAATGGTAGTATGGGAATTTATCAGCACCAGCCTTCCAGCGCTCAAAATTTTTCACAACTGCTTCAGCGTTAAAATCAGTACCGTCATGAAACTTAACACCTTCTTCAAGTTGCATAGTGTACGTTAGCCCATCTTCTGAAGGTTCCCAAGATTTTGCTAGTCCTGGCTGCAATGTTACATCCTTCTCTCCAAAGTTAATTAGCGTTTCATAGAGGTTAACCGTCACTTTAAACGATTCACCTTCTGTCACTGTCGCTGGATCGAGAGCAGTAGAATCGCCACCACGACCATATACTAAAGTTTTTGGCCCGCTACTGCTAGCCTCCTTGCCACCAGTTGAAGTTGACGTATCTTTAGAACCAGCATCCTTAGTATCTGAACCGCCACAAGCAGCTAAGATTGTCGAGAGAATAAGGATAAGCATTACACCCAAAGTCCAAAGCTTCTTTTTCTTCATTGATTTTCCCCCTAAGTTTTTTTTATATCATTGAATGTTGGATTGCATCATATAGATGGCAAGCAACATAATGACCCGGTTTCACTTCATGCATTTTCGGAACTATTTGAGAACATTCTTCTTTTTTAAAAGGACATCTCGTATGGAAAGTGCACCCGCTTGGCGGATTCGAAGCACTTGGAATATCTCCAGAAATAATGAGCTGTTCACGTTCAAACGTAGGATCTGGAACAGGTACCGAGGATAGCAGTGCCTGTGTATATGGGTGAAGTGGCTCAGCATATAAATCCTCGCTTGCAGTCAACTCCACTAATTTCCCTAAATACATCACACCTACACGATTACTAATATGGCGTACAACCCCTAAATCATGGGAAATAAAAATATAAGTTAGCTTTAAGTCCTTTTGTAAGTTTTGCAATAAATTCAATACTTGGGCCTGTATGGACACATCGAGTGCAGAAACAGGCTCATCCGCAATTATTAAACGCGGATTCGTCATTAGTGCACGGGCGATGCCGATACGCTGTCTTTGACCACCACTAAATTGATGTGGATACCGTTTCACATGATATTCATGTAACCCAACAATTTCGAGAAGCTCTAATACCTTCTGTTTCCGTTCCTTTGCATTGCCCATTCCATGAACAATAAGAGGCTCCTCCAATATTTTCCCAATACTATGTCTCGGATTAAGAGAGGCATAAGGATCTTGGAAAATCATTTGAATGTCTCTACGGGCTTTACGCATTTCATTATTCGATAATTCTGAAATCATTTTACCTGCGAATTCAATTTTGCCCTCTGTTGGCTCAAGTAATCGCATTAAAAGTCGACCAGTTGTTGATTTACCACACCCGGACTCACCTACAATGCCTAATGTTTCTCCTTCAAAAACTTCAAAGGAAACATCATCCACTGCCTTTACGTCTCCAACCTGTGTATTAAAGACACCCTTCCGAATGGGAAAATATTTTTTTAAACCATCAACTTTCAACAACACTTTCGACATGATGCTCCACCTCCTGTTTCTCTAGTAAAAAACATCTCGATTTATGCTGCTCTGCTGCTTCATATAAAGGTGGTGTTTCTTGTACACAGCGATCCATTGCAAATTCGCAACGCGCTGCAAAACGACAGCCTTCCTGAATACTTCCTGGCTTTGGTACACTGCCTGGTATAGAGTATAGGTTGTCCTTTTTATAACGCATATCTGGTACAGATTTAATAAGTCCTTGTGTATAAGGATGCTTCGGATTAGCGAATATCTCCTGAATAGGTGCCTCTTCTACGATTTGACCTGCATACATCACAATAACCCGCTCGCATGTTTCTGCTACAACGCCTAAATCATGTGTAATTAATAAAACAGCCGTATTTAAACGTTTATTTAAATCTTTCATCAGCTGCAAGATTTGAGCTTGAATTGTCACATCTAGTGCAGTAGTCGGCTCATCAGCAATCAATACTTTCGGATCACAAACAAGTGCCATCGCAATCATGACCCGCTGTCGCATTCCTCCCGATAGTTGATGAGGATAATCTTTTAATAACCCCTCAGCACGCGGTAAGCCTACAAGCTTCATAATTTCAATTGCCCTTGCCAAGGCTTGTTTTTTCGACCATTTTGGATTATGAATTAAAATCGCTTCTTTTAACTGATCCCCAATTGTAAATAAAGGATTTAAGGATGTCATAGGCTCCTGAAAAATCATCGCTACATCTTTTCCACGAATTTTCTGCATTTCTTTATCAGATAATGTCGCAAGGTTTTCGCCATCTAATAGTATTTCTCCACCCGTTATTTTTCCAGGTGGTGATGGTATTAATCCCATAATGGACAGTGATGTGACACTTTTTCCACTCCCCGATTCCCCTACAATCCCTAAAATTTCTCCCTCATGAACAGAAAAATCGATATCATCTACGGCAGGAATTTGTCCATCATCTGTAAAAAAGGTTGTCTTTAAACCTTTTATTTCTAGTAGCTTTTTCCTCATGATCAATCGCCCCATCCCACCAATATTTTACTTAATTACATATGAACTCGAACTAGAATTACCTAAACTAACTGGCTCATCACAATAACGTGTGCTTATTTCCGTTCCGACTAGGCGCTTTGTAGCTGCCGCTTCGCTTTCGCACAGATAAAACATTTGTTGCTGTCGCTTCG
>NZ_JARVRU010000156.1:0-22834 GCF_030209535.1 Lysinibacillus sp. fls2-241-R2A-57 | reverse complement strand
GAACCCGTGTTACCGCCGTGAAAGGGCGGTGTCTTAACCACTTGACCAAGGGGCCTACTATGGTGGCGGCCGAGGGGATCGAACCCCCGACCTTACGGGTATGAACCGTACGCTCTAGCCAGCTGAGCTAGGCCGCCATTAAGATTTTGGAGCGGAAGACGAGGTTCGAACTCGCGACCCCCACCTTGGCAAGGTGGTGTTCTACCACTGAACTACTTCCGCATTTGTTTTTTAAGGACAAGTTAAATAATACAAGCCTTTGTTACTAACGTCAAGGACTTTTTGAAAAAAATTAATAAAAATATATGGTTTTATTAATTATTTAAAATGTATGCCATTTATATAAGTTGATCTTCGTTCCGACTAGGCGACTCCTAGGGGATTAGCAATAGAGGAATGAAGGCTAAAACCATCACATCCTGTGATAACGCCTTCGTGACCAAAATCGGTGCTGCTGCCGCTTCGTTAGCACTACGCTTTCGCGCAAAAAACATCTGTTGGCCCGAGACCCTGCACGAAGCGGCTCATCGGACAACCCTAGGAAGCTTTGCTCTGCGCGAAAGCGAAGCGTCAGCTACAAAGCGCCTGGTCGGAACGGCAATCAACCACACGCTATGGTGATGAGCCTTTTCTTGGGAAATTTATCAAACTTTTTGTTCTTAAGTAGAAAAGTATCAGCGTAACTGCTGACTATAGTATTTTGACGAAATAGGGGGCATCGATCAATGAAAAAGAAAGGATGAAAGGGCACTAGACCTCTTATGGCATAGATTTTGTAAAGAATATTATGTAGCGACAAAGAAACTTAGTTGAGGGAATTTTCTGTTATTTAAAAACAATTACATAGGAGGAAATGTTTCTATTCTAGTACGGCTTATAGTTTTTGTAGAAATTGTTGCCATTTCTCGTATTTATGCATATGTATTCGTCGAAATGTTTATATTTTCTTCTGTCACCGTCAGACAATCTTTCCACTCATAATTTTTTATAATAGCCAAAAGTGCAGAAGCAGAAAGGGGATAGTGAAATGACGAGTATTGAATGGTATAACACAGCAAATGTGGACGACGATCAAAAATTAGGAGCGAAAAAAAGGCAATTGCTGATAGGCTCTCTACTTTTTTTAACATCCTTTTTTTTAGCTCAGTCTGTTGTATTTGAAGCCGCTGTACCTTTCTCGGTTCCTTTTTGGGCAATTATTCGAACGAAGTATAAGGAATATGCCAAATATGTTTTGTGCGGTGGTTTAATAGGGTGTTTTTTTCTTGGCCTTGGACAAGTCTTTATTTTAGCGTTACAAATCGTTATGTATGAATGTATTATGCGCTTCCGTTATTGGCAACTGCCTCAAAGTATTGCAGTCTCTTTAGCGGTACTGCTTGTACAGATAATGTGGCAGGGGGTGATGTACCAAGGATTACCACCGGTGCTTGTACAATTTTATGTAGGTTGTGAAGCAGCTTTAGCTCTTATTATGACGCTGTTTATGCAAGTGCTGTTTGTTAATTCTTATGAATGGTTTACGAGTCATTGGACATATGAGAAGCTAGGCTCTGGATTAGTTGTATTTGCTGCTATGCTCACAGGGATGCAAGCAATTGTCATTAGCTATTTTTCACTCCCCATTTTTTTAGTGCAATTATTAATTTGCTTTGGTGCGTTAGTAGGAAGTGTACCATTGGCGACGGTTATCGGAGCCGTGCTTGGGACTCTCATTGGTGTTGCAAAACTTTCATTTTCAGGTATGCTGTCTGTAGCAACTTTAACGGGGCTGTGTGCAGGGATGGGAGCTCGTGCCGGAAGATTTGGTGTAGCAATTGGTAGCATTCTGCCAAGTGTGTTTTTTTTATTTTACGATGCAACATTGCCATTAGACAGTGTTTATTTTACATCGATTGCTATTGGCAGTATTGTTTTTCTAGCCGTCCCGAAAAAATATTCGGATAAGGTACGGGACAAGCTGTTTCCGCAGCGTGAGGAGATCTTACTCGCCCGTCAAAATTGGTTAACGGAGCATGTTACGTATAAATTAGAACATTTTCAGCATTTTGTGCAATTTATGAAGGAACTTGTGTTTGAACGCTTTATGACGGTCCCGATAGAAGAGGCAAAGGAAGTATCACCAATGAATACATGTTTAAGCTGCTTTCGCTACGATCGCTGTTGGGGAGCGCAAAATAACGGAATGGACAAACTTATGACGGACTGGTTTCATATGAAAGGCGTCGGAAAGGAATCTACTCTTCATCGTGTCGAAGAACAACTACGCTATAAATGTGTGAAATCAACGAAAATTTTCGAAGAATTGGAAACAGAGCTGTACAGAGAGCGCATTAATGGACAGTATTTTCATGGTAAGAAAATGATTGCACTTCAGCTACGTGATATGAGCAATCATCTAAATCAATTAATAGCGGAAATGAAAGAAGAGACTATCTCCTTCGTCAGTGTGGAAAAGGACATTACTCAACGATTAACAGAAGCACATATTGAATGCTTTCAACTAGATGTATTAAGTAATAAGCCTGGAGCACGAAAAATTGTCTGTGCCTTAGCACCAGCACGTGTCAATTGGGAAGAAGATACGACAGTAGCTGAACGAATGATATTGCCAATTTTATACGATATTTTTGAAGAACCATTTGAAATTGAAAAAGTAGTAGCATGTGATATACCATTTCGTCACATTCAAGTAAGCTTTAGATCAGCTATAAGCTTTGAAGTAGAGTATGATATATATAGCATGTCTAAAGATGCGACTTTATATTCAGGTGATTCCCATGCATTATTTCAATTGCATCCTGGACTATTTGCAATTTTATTGTCAGATGGTATGGGGCAGAGTAAAGAAGCACAGCATGAAAGTAGAAAATTGATACATTTAATGCGGGAATGCTTAAATTACAATATGAATCCAGAAACTGCGATGCATACGTTGCATTATGTCATGTCTTTAAAGCAGCAAAATGATATGTATGCAACGCTTGATTTTGCACTTGTCGATTTACAACACGGTGATTTATGGTCGTGGAAGGCCGGGGGAATGTCTACGTATATTTTACGTGGGAAAGAGGTGCTGAAGGTTGAAAGTAATGCAGCGCCTGTAGGATTTTTATCCATTTCAGCAGTCGAGGCTGAAAAAAGAAAGCTTAAAGCGGGCGATGTAATTTTAATGCACTCTGATGGATTATTTTCAAGTGTTGATGATTGGGATGAGCAGGAGGAGACATTTTTAGCGTATGCACAGCAGGTAGCAGGCACTACTAAATCCATACAGGAAAAACTAACAACGATTATGCAATCTTTCCAATCGTACTATAACATCGACGACGATTGCACCGTATTGATGCTAGAAGTTACCCACGTTGTACCTACATGGGCTGTGTTTAGACCAGTTCAACATTCTATGAGCAAATCAATATGATAGAAAACGAAAAGGGGAGGAGAAGCGTTTGTCATTTGAATTAAAGGTCAAATTATTTATTGAAGAAGAGCAATTATTACAGCAAGACGACCACCTTCTCGTCGCCGTTTCGGGTGGAGTAGATTCAATGGCTTTACTTCATTATTTTGTCAAAACAAAAGAGCAATGGGGGGTTACGGTAGAAGCCGTCCATGTTGATCATATGTTAAGAGGTGAAGCATCTGCAGAGGATAGAGATTTTGTCCAAAAATATTGTGATGAGTATGGTGTATACTTACATGCGAAAGCAATTCCAATACCAGAAATCATGGCTTTAGAAAATGGAAATACACAGCTTATCTGTCGTAGAGAACGGTATCAATATTTTAAAGAGGTCATGCAAAAAACAAATGCTAGCAAGCTTGTAACTGCACATCATGCGGACGACCAACTGGAGTCAGTATTAATGGCCCTGACAAAAAATGCAACGATCAATGGTATGCAAGGTATACGTTCACAACGCTTTTTTGAAGGAAAATCATTAATTCGTCCGTTTTTAACGGTTACAAAGTCCGAAATAAGGGAATATTTACTTACACAAGGTTTAAATTATCGGGAAGACGCTAGCAATTCTAAAGACACCTATGTACGCAATCGTTTTAGACATCATATGGTGCCATTATTGGAAGCAGAAAACCCTCGAGTAACTGAGCAGGTGACCCATTTTACAAAACAATTGCAAGAAGACGATGCCTATTTAATGGCATTAGCGGAAGATGTATTTTCTAGAACGATAAAAAATATTAGCGGAAATACATATAGCATGGAAATTGAGGCTTTTCAATTGGTATCACTTGCTTTACAAAGGAGGCTCATTTTAATACTATTAAACTATCTTTACAAAGATTCAAATACGATACAAAGTTATGCTTTATTGACTTCAATTTCAAAGCTTTGTGATACGACAGCCGGGTATGCTGAAGTTCACTTGCCAGAAGATTTTATAGCAGTTCGCCGTTACGGAACATTAACAATTCAGAAGAAAGAACTATTAGAAGATCAAGTTTCTCCTGAGAAAAAAGTTATTTCGACTGCTAATGGGTGGACAACTCTGACAAATGGTGAACATTTATGCGTAGTCAAGTTGTCTGATTTATCATCTGAAATGATGACGGATACTGCGCAACTTTTTTATTTTAACGCTAGCAAACTCAAACTTCCGCTCTATGTTAGAGTACGTAAGGAAGGGGACAGAATACTGTTAAAAGGAATGGATCAGCCAAAACGCTTATCTCGCCTTTTTATAGATGAAAAGATTCCTTTAAATGAGCGAAATAGCTGGCCGTTACTGATTTCTCAATCTGATGAGGTAGTAGCGGTAATTGGTGTGCGTATGGGAATGTTTTTTTCAACCACTCCACAACCAAACGATGATACAGTGCTCATCGTAGACTAAGGTCTTTGTAAAATTTCACCACAAATGGTTGAAAATTTTTTATACACACGAGGAGGAATCGATATGTTACAAAATGACATCGAAAAAGTTATGATTACAGAAGAACAATTACAAGAAAGAATCGCTGATTTAGGAGCACAACTGACAGAGGAATATAAAGATGCATTCCCGCTAGCTGTTGGTGTTTTAAAAGGGGCAATGCCTTTTATGACTGACTTGATGAAACGTTTCGATTCTTTCATTGAGCTAGACTTTATGGATGTTTCTAGCTATGGTAATGCCACAGTTTCGTCAGGCGAAGTAAAGATTCTAAAGGATTTAAATACAAGCGTTGAGGGACGTGACGTATTAATTATCGAGGATATTATTGATAGCGGCTTAACTTTAAGCTATTTAGTAGACTTATTTAAATACCGTAAAGCAAAATCCATCAAAATCGTCACATTGTTAGATAAACCATCAGGCCGTAAAGTAAACTTGGCTGCTGATTATGTTGGTTTTAAAGTACCAGACGGCTTTGTTGTAGGATATGGTTTAGATTATGCAGAAAAATACCGTAATTTACCGTATATCGGCATTTTAAAGCCAGAAGTCTATTCTTTCTAACGAGTAAAAAGTTAACGAAAGAACATCAGCTATGAAAAGAGAAAGCCTCCAGCAAAGGCCATAGATTTTTAGTTTGTTGGCTTATCACCAAAAAGTTGGGGATGACATTTGTTAAAACGAATGCCAGATTTGAGACTGGGCGACACCTTGAGGATTAGCGCCACAGATGAAGCACTTTAGAGAGCAACGTGAGTGAAGCGACTCATCGGGTACCCTTAAGTGCCCAGTCTAAATGGCAATCAACCTCACGTTTTGGCGATGAGCTTTTATAAGAAATTCAAAAATTTAGGCACATTGTTCAGCTGTATCAAGATAAAGTAACAGGTACAGTTACGCAGGGACAAAGTTAAAAAATGCATAAATATGTTTCGATTTCGACAAAAATCGGACGAAACTTTTTTAAAGTAGGGCTTTTCGTTGTATGATGAAATCATGATATGTTAAGATTTTACTTATAATTTTTCTGTTTGTAATGAGGAGGCTGGAGATGAATCGAATATTTCGATATACCATATTCTATTTACTGATATTCTTGGTGATTATCGGTATTTTTGGTACTTTCAATGGTGGCAATGCGCCAACGAAAGAGTTAACTTATAATGAGTTTCAAGAAGCTCTAGATAAGAATCAAATAACAAGTGCTACAATTCAACCTGATAAATCAGTATACATCGTTGAAGGTACACTGAAGGGTTACGAGAAGGGTGCACGCTTTACAACAAATATCCCTCGTGAAAACCAAGCTTTAATGGACCGCATCGATGAGGCTGCTAAGGATAAGAATAGTAATATTAAATATTTAACAGCACCAGAAACAAGTGGATGGATTCAGTTCTTTACAGGGATTATTCCTTTCATTATTATCATTTTCTTATTCTTCTTCCTAATGAGCCAGTCTCAAGGTGGCGGTAATAAAGTGATGAGCTTTGGTAAAAGTAAAGCTAAACTTTATGATGATCAGAAGAAAAAAGTTCGTTTTACAGATGTAGCGGGTGCTGATGAAGAGAAAGCGGAGCTTGTAGAAGTTGTTGACTTTTTAAAAGACCACCGCAAATTCACTGAAATCGGTGCACGTATTCCAAAAGGTATCTTACTTGTAGGTCCTCCAGGTACAGGTAAAACATTACTTGCACGAGCAGTAGCGGGTGAGGCAGGCGTACCATTCTTCTCGATTTCAGGTTCTGACTTCGTAGAAATGTTTGTCGGTGTCGGTGCATCACGTGTTCGTGACTTATTTGAAAATGCGAAGAAAAACGCACCATGTATCATCTTTATCGATGAGATTGATGCTGTAGGTCGTCAACGTGGCGCAGGTCTTGGTGGTGGCCATGATGAGCGTGAACAAACACTGAACCAATTGTTAGTTGAAATGGATGGTTTTGGAGCAAACGAAGGTATTATTATTATCGCTGCAACAAACCGCCCAGATATTTTAGATAAAGCGTTATTACGTCCTGGTCGATTTGACCGTCAAATTACAGTAGGACACCCTGATGTAAAAGGACGTGAAGCTATTCTAAAAGTACATGCGCGCAACAAGCCTTTAGCAGATTCAGTTGATTTAGCAGCTGTTGCACAACGTACACCAGGTTTCTCAGGTGCCGATTTAGAGAACTTATTAAATGAAGCAGCGCTTGTAGCAGCTCGTAAAAGCAAACGTTCAATAAATATGGCAGATATCGATGAGGCATCTGACCGAGTAATTGCTGGTCCAGCGAAAGCTAGCCGCGTATACTCTGCAAAAGAGAAAAAACTTGTATCCTTCCATGAAGCCGGCCACGTAGTTGTTGGTTTAGAGTTAGATGAAGCAGATACAGTACACAAAGTAACAATCGTTCCTCGTGGTCAAGCTGGAGGTTATGCGATTATGTTACCGAAGGAAGAACGTTTCTTCACAACAAAACAAGAGTTACTTGACCGTATTGCAGGGCTTCTTGGTGGTCGTGTGGCAGAGGAAATCGTACTTGGCGAAGTATCTACTGGAGCACATAATGACTTCCAAAAGGTAACAAGTATCGCACGTGCTATGGTCACTGAATATGGTATGAGTGAAAATCTTGGTGCAATGCAGTTCGGTTCAAGTCAGGGTGGTAATGTATTCCTTGGTCGTGACTTTAATTCAGATCAAAACTATTCTGATTCGATTGCTTATGAAATCGATAAAGAAATGCAGCAAATTATCGATTCGCAATATGCACGTACTAAACGAATCCTAACTGAAAAACGTGGATTACTTGATTTAATTGCTAAAACATTGATGGAAAAAGAAACATTAAATGCGCAAGAAATCGAGCATTTACGTGATCACGGTGTTTTACCGGAACCGGAAGTTGAAATAGTTTTGGAAAAAACTGCCGAAGTTGAAGCTCAACCAACATTAGATGTAGTTGGTGAACCAGTTGTTAAAAAAGAATTGCTTAGCAATGAGCCAAATCCAACAACAGCTGAGCTTCCAAAAGAAGGTCAAGAGCCAACTGATACAGCAAAAGGTATCGATGAAAAACGTGATTAATATTAGAAAGACTGTTTACGATTTTTGTAAGCAGTCTTTTTCTTTGCCTTTCTTCAGCAGAAGATATTAGGATAGAGATATTATACGCAGCTGCGTATAGAGGTTCTAATATTTGTTTGGGATATCCGTCCAGAACATTTGATGTAGAGCCAACATAGATAGGAGTGTTGAAACGTGGGAAACGTAATATTGAATAATGGTCTAGAAATGCCGTTAATCGGCTATGGCGTTTTTCGAGTACCTGAAGGGGATGACTTGGCTAAAGCGGTAAAAACAGCTATTGCAAAAGGTTACCGTAGCATTGATACAGCGCAAGTATATCGCAATGAGGAAAGTGTTGGGCGAGGAATTCGCGCAGCCATTGACGAGGGCTTAGTAACACGTGAAGAACTATTCGTAACATCAAAGGTTTGGAATGATGGACTCTCCTATGATGAAACACTAGCAGCTTATGATAGTAGTTTAGCAAAATTAGGATTAGATTATTTAGATTTATATTTAGTTCACTGGCCAGGTATTGATACAAATTACGTTGATGTTTATAAAGCGCTTGAAAAGATCTATCAGGACGGACGTGTACGCTCTATTGGAGTTAGTAATTTTCATGTCCACCATTTAGAAAATTTATTAAAGGAAACTTCGGTGATTCCTGTTATTAATCAAATTGAATTTCATCCACACTTAATTCAAGAGGAAGTGCGTGCGTATTGCAAGGAAAAAAGAATACAGGTAGAGGCATGGTCACCACTAATGAATGGTTCTTTGTTGGAAGAAGCATTGATACAGAAGCTAGCTTTAAAATATGGCAAAACGCCAGCACAAATTGTGTTACGCTATGATGTTCAGCATGGTGTAGTAACTATTCCAAAAACAATGACTCCTGCACGTATGACGGAAAATCTAGCTGTCTTTGACTTTGCATTAGCAGAGGAAGAAATGGCTCAGTTAGATGCGCTAAATGATGGATTACGTAGTGGACCAAACCCGGAGAAATTTAATTTTAAATAATATGAAAGGAGCTACCTATAGGGTGGCTCCTTTTCAACATACTAAAAAAAGTGAAGTTGATTTCCGTTCCAGGCTACTCGCTTTGTCGCTGACGCTACGCTTTCGCGCAGAGCAGAGCTTCCTGTGGGCGAGCGTCGAGCAGCTTCCTCCGCTTGCGCTCCGTGCAGGGTCTCGCCTGTCTCGCTTTCCCACGGGAGTCGAGTAGCCCTCCACTCCAATCAGCAATAGCGTAAATTTTTATAAATACTATTCATTTCAAAAGTAAATAATATTGCGACTTATAACAGGGAAGTAATTGTAGACCTGTTATTGCTAACGCTACGCTTTCACACAAAAACACATTTTGTTGAAGTTTTTTATAACTATAAATAGAGTGCCGTACCAGAAGATATACGCTAAGTAGATTGGTTGATTGAAGTGGAGGCTGGGCGACTCCTTGGGGATCAGCGTCACAGATGAGACCCTGGAGCGCAGCGAAGCGGCTCATCGGACGCCCCCAGGAAAGCGCCCAGCCGGAACGGAAATCAATTTCACGCTTTAATATGAAAGGAGCTACCTAATATGAGGGTGGTTCCTTTTTAAGTGAAGCATGAAGGGCTATTTCATAGGAATAAAAGTATGGTATCATTTTCTAAAGTGTTTTAACTTTAAGTGTATGCATTGTTTTAGTTGTATCAATCGTATAGTGACAGGTACAATTACGGTGAGGTGCAATAAATAGGAGGCATCAGCCATGATTTTAGTTTTAGATGCAGGGAATTCGAATATCGTATTAGGTGTCTATGATGACAACGATCAATTAGCCTTCCATTGGCGTATGGTGACAGACCTTCATAAAACTGAAGATGAATACGCAATGCAAGTATTATCTTTCTTTAATCATGCAGGCATTTCATTTGAACAAGTTACGGGCATTATTATATCCTCTGTTGTACCACCAATTATGTTTTCGTTAGAAGCGATGTGTCAAAAGTATTTTCGTAAAAAACCGCTCGTTGTAGGACCAGGTGTGAAAACAGGATTGAATATTAAATATGAAAACCCACGTGAAGTTGGCTCAGATCGCATAGTTAACGCTATTGCAGCTCTTGAAGCATATAAAGCACCACTGATTATTGTTGATTTTGGTACTGCTACAACATATTGTTACTTAAACGAAAAGGGTGATTATATGGGCGGTGCTATTGCTCCAGGTATTTCGATTTCTACGGAGGCGCTCTATACACAAGCAGCTAGATTGCCACGTATTGAAATATTGCGCTCTACACATATTGTTGGAAAGACAACCGTATCTGCGATGCAGTCCGGAATTTTTTACGGCTTCGTTGGGCAAGTTGAGGGAATTGTTAATCGCATGAAAGCGCAAAGTAAGGAAGAGCCTTTAGTTATTGCTACTGGAGGATTAGCAAATTTAATTGCTGGGGAGACGCAAGCTATTGATGTAGTCGATCCGTTTTTAACATTAAAAGGCTTATATAAGCTATATAAACGCAATCAATAAGAAATGAGGGACATTTCATTTATGAAAGACTATTTAGTACGAGGTTTAGGATTTAACGGACAGGTTCGTGTTTTTGCAGCGTGTACAACAGCAACAGTAGGAGAAGCACAACGTCGTCATAATACATGGCCAGTTGTGTCGGCTGCTCTTGGTCGTTCTATGACTGCAGCTGTGATGATGGGTGCAATGTTAAAAGGTGAAGAAAAAATCACCGTTAAAATTGAAGGAAACGGTCCAATTGGTCCAATGGTGATTGATAGTAACGCTAAAGGAGAAGTACGTGGCTTTGTAACGAATCCTCAGGTTCATTTTGACTTAAACGAGCAAGGTAAGCTTGATGTACGTGCAGGTGTAGGGACAGAAGGTGCATTAACAATCGTAAAAGACCTAGGCTTAAGAGATATGTTCTCTGGACAAACACCTATTATATCAGGTGAAATTGCTGAAGATTTTACTTACTACTTTGCTACATCAGAGCAAGTACCTTCATCAGTTGGTCTAGGTGTTTTAGTAAATCCTGATAACACAATTCTTGCAGCTGGTGGCTTCATCCTTCAATTAATGCCAGGTTGTGAAGAAGAGACAATCGATGAAATTGAACAGCATCTAGCTACTATAGAGCCAGTTTCAAAAATGATTGAAAAAGGCTTTACTCCAGAGCAAATTTTAGAAGCTGTGTTAGGAAAAGGTCATTTGCAAATTTTAGATTCCATGCCAGTAGAGTTTAAATGTCAATGTTCAAAAGAGCGATTTGGTGCAGCGATTTTAGGGTTAGGGACACAGGAAATTCGAGAAATGATTAAAGAGGATGGCGAAGCAGAAGCACAATGTCACTTCTGTTTAGAAACATACCGTTTCTCAAAAGAAGAGCTAGAAGGATTTATCGATGAGCTCAACGCGTAATCGACGCCCTTTAAACGCTACAACGTCCAACAACCAAACGCCCTTATTGCAACGCCGTTTAAAAACTAAACCCGCATTAACAGTTATTATAATTTTGTTATTAGGAAATATTTTGTGGTTTATTGCTTGGTTAATCCCAGATAACGTTCAAGAAATTGGTAGCGATGAACAAGTCGCTGCCATTGACGGGGATATTATTACACGTCAAGAGTGGATGGTTGCCATGGAAGAACGCTATGGTAAAGAGACACTACAAAATTTAGTGAATGAATCTGTGATGGAAAAGGCAGCAAAGAAATATAAAATAAAAGTTACGGATGAAGAGATCGATTTAGAGTTAGCTTTAATGCGATCTGCTCAGGATAAATTTGATACAGCCATGCAAAATCTTTCATCAGAGCAGCTACGACAAAAAATTCGCTCACAGCTTATTTTAGATAAGGTACTGACAAAAGATGTGGTTATAAAAGAAGGCAGTATTGAAAAATATTATGAGGAAAATCAGGCATTATACAATACGAAAACAAGCTATCGTACTAATTTTATTGAGGTGAATTCCAAAAAGGCTGCTGAGGAAGCGTTAAGTGAAATAAAAAACGCCTCTGATTTTTCAGTGCTGGCACGTGAAATCTCGGTAGATAGCGCATCAGCTAGTTTAGGCGGAGATATTGGTTTCCTTACAGAAAAACAAGAAAATGTTGATCCTGCCATTTTAAAAGCCGCTGAGGGTTTAAAAGCAGGTGAGATTAGTAAAGCATTTAAGCTTGATAACGGACATTACGGAATTGTACAAGTTCAAGAAATAGGCGAAGGACAATCCTTTACATATGACGATGTGAAAGAACATATTGAACGTGAGCTCGCGTTAGAGCAATTGCCACAATCGGTTACACCAGAAGCATTTTGGTCTGAATTCAGTGCAACTTGGTATTACGGAGAAGCTAAAAAAGGTAAATAACAGATTGCTCCGAAATGAGCTTAAGGAATCTGCGAGATATCTGTGGGAAAAATGAGCCAGGAAAAACCTGCAGACGTTTAGCGTCAACAGAGTAGCGGCTTTTCTAGGATATTGAGCAGGTTTTTTGTTTACTCTAGTTTAGCTCGATGGCAATAAATATTCTGAAAATATAAGTTTTATTGATTGACAATCGAATGGAAAAATTGATAAAATCAAAATAAGTAAAACCTATGAAAATAGTAGGGATTAGGAGTGGATGGATAAATGAGTAGATTAGCGAACTCAGTAGCTGAATTAGTTGGTAAAACACCAATTGTAAAGTTAAATCATGCAACTGGCGAAAACGAAGGTACTGTTTATGTAAAATTAGAATATTTTAACCCGGGTAGCTCAGTAAAGGACCGTTTAGCTTTAGCGATGATTGAAGCGGCTGAGAAAGATGGTACATTAAAGCCAGGTGGTACAATTATTGAGCCTACTTCTGGTAATACAGGTATTGGTCTTGCGATGATTGCTGCGGCTAAAGGCTATAAAGCGATATTAGTGATGCCAGAAACAATGAGCTTAGAGCGTCGTAACTTATTACGTGCATATGGTGCAGAGCTTGTATTAACACCTGGACCAGCAGGGATGAAAGGTGCAATTTCTAAGGCAGAGGAATTATCTGCTGAGCATGGCTACTTCTTACCACAACAATTCACGAACCCAGCTAATGCTGTTATTCACCGTTTAACAACTGGACCGGAGATTGTAGAAGCATTTGAAGGTTTAAAATTAGATGCATTTGTATCTGGTGTTGGTACAGGAGGTACAATTACGGGTGCAGGCGCTGTGTTAAAAGAGAAATATCCGGATATTGAAATTATTGCTGTTGAACCAAAAGATTCACCTGTACTTTCTGGCGGTCAACCAGGACCTCATAAAATTCAAGGTATCGGTGCCGGATTCGTACCAGAAGTGTTAGATACAGATGTTTATTCTTCTGTATTCCCAGTAGAAAACGAGATTGCTTTCGAAGTAGCTCGTAAAGTAGCGCGTGAAGAAGGTATCTTATGCGGTATTTCATCTGGTGCAGCGATCCATGTTGCTATTGAAGCTGCAAAACGTTTAGGGAAGGGCTCGAATGTTCTTGCAATCGTACCTTCTAATGGGGAACGTTATTTATCAACTCCGTTATATCAATTTGAAGACTAACCTAATAATTTGTATGTAAGGCTCCTTTAACGAGGAGTCTTTTTTTGTTGATATCTATATCTTTCCGAATGCAGGAACTTACAGTACTTAAATTTAAAAATATTCGCTTCTAGGCAATATTCAAGTTAAGATGGAATCACATCAAATGACTTAAAGGGGAATAGCAACTTGAAGACGATATTTACGAAAACAATAACGATGGATGCAGAGTCGTTTTTTTATAGTTATAAGGAGCAAACAGAAACAGAAAAAGCTCATGTATTTTTAGAAAGTGGACGCGGAGGACATTTTACAATAGCTGCATGGAATCCGTTAGCTACAGCGCAGTCGGTCGAAAATGGCCTGCTTATAAATTGGAGAAATGGTGAGAAAGAAGTTTTAAATGGTGAACCACTTGCATTGCTAGAGGAATTGGTGGAGAAATATCACCTTTCATACAATGATGAGCTTCCTGTTTTTCAAGGTGGAGCAATAGGGTTTGTTGCATACGATTACGCGCGTAAAATTGAAGTGCTCCCTAACACTGCAGTAGATGATTTACATGTACCAGATATTTATTTTTATATTTTTGATTGCTGGGCAGTACACGATGTGAAAACCAATAAAGTAACGCTTATGAAGCTAGCAGACTGTGACGTAGATTTAGAAGAACGTGCTAATGCATGGCAAGGGGCAGCGCAAGAAGGATTGCTTACACGCAAATTTGAGAAAACAAGCGCTGTAGAAATAGTGAACGACGAAAGTGAATTGCTAGTATCATTTGCTGGGACTGACTTTGAAGACGCGGTAAGTAAAATCCAAACATATATAGCTCAGGGCGATGTGTTTCAGGTGAATTTGTCAGTACGTCAATCCAAAAAATTAAATGCAACTGCAATGGATGTATATGAAGCATTACGTGCATTTAATCCATCACCTTACATGGCTTATATAGAAGCACCGGATTTTGCTGTCGTTTCTGGATCACCCGAGCTTTTGGTGAAGCGTCACGGTACTGAGTTGTCTACGCGACCGATTGCTGGCACACGACCAAGAGGAAAATCCGAAGCAGAGGATTTAGCATTAGCACAGGAATTGATTGATAACGACAAGGAACGTGCTGAACATGTAATGCTTGTTGATTTAGAGCGCAATGATTTAGGGCGAGTATCTACATTTGGAACGGTTGAAGTGGATGAATTCATGGTCATTGAACGCTATTCGCATGTGATGCATATTGTTTCCAACGTGCGAGGAGAAATAGCTGAAGGGAAAACGAATGCAGACGTTATCCGTGCTATGTTTCCAGGAGGAACAATAACGGGTGCACCGAAAATTCGTACGATGGAAATTATTGAAGAGTTAGAACCTGTAAGACGAGGATTATATACTGGTTCAATTGGCTGGCTAGGCTACACAGGTGATATGGAATTTAATATTGTTATTCGTACAGCATTTGTTAAAGACGGAGTAGCGCATATTCAGGCAGGAGCGGGCATTGTTATTGATTCTGTTCCAGAAAAAGAATACCAAGAGTCTTTAAATAAAGCGAAGGCGATGTGGCAGGCAAAGGCAATGGCGGAGGAGCGAGCAAAATGATTTTAATGATTGATAACTATGATTCATTTACGTATAACCTAGTGCAGTATTTTGGAGAATTTGGTCATGAATTAGTGGTAAAAAGAAATGATGTATTGACGTTGAAGGATATTGAACAACTTGCACCAGATATGATTGTCATTTCTCCAGGACCATGTAGCCCAAATGAAGCAGGTGAAAGCCTGAACATTATTAAGAATTTCGCGGGAAATATTCCGATTTTAGGCGTTTGTCTTGGCCATCAAGCCATTGCTCAAGTATTTGGAGGGAATGTTATACGAGCTGAGCGTTTGATGCATGGTAAAACATCACCTGTGTTACATGCTGAAATAGGTTTGCATAAGGGAATGCCAAATCCATTTGAAGCTACTCGATACCACTCTTTGATTGTTGAAAAAGAAACATTACCAGCATGTTTTGAAGTAACTGCATGGACAGAAGAAGGCGAGATTATGGGTATTCGCCATAAGGACTATCCAATTGAGGGCGTGCAATACCATCCTGAATCGATCATGACGGAGCAAGGTAAAAAGCTTCTACGCCAGTTTATAGAATTGTATGTAGAGGGAGCGAAGTAAATGCTGTGTTGGATGAACGGTGACTATGTAGCGGCGCAGGATTTGCGCATTTCGCCATTCGATCATGGGTTTTTATATGGCTTAGGTTTTTTCGAAACATTTCGAACGTATAAGGGAAAGGTGTTTTGTTGGGAAGCGCATATCGAGAGGTTGCAAACAGCGCTTTCTCAATATCGTATTCATATGCCTTATACTGAAGATGAATTACTAAAGGTTGTTCAGCGATTAAATGAACAGGCGAATGGACAGGATGGCTATTTCCGTATAAATGTATCAGCTGGAGAGCATAGTATCGGTTTACAGCCGACAGAATATAGACATCCGAATGTTATTGTTTTTCGCAAAGAATTACATGATACACCTAGAGGTATGGAGAAAAACGCACAGTGGCTTGTAACACCTCGTAATACTCCTGAAAAAGGGCTACGAGTGAAATCGCATCATTATGGTAATAACGTTCTTGGGCGTTTTGAGATGCCATCTTTGGCACAACAAGAAGGCTTCTTTTTAACGGAAGAAGGCTATGTTGCTGAAGGTATTACATCAAATATCTTTTGGGTGAAAGATGATATACTATATACGCCTTCCTTAGAGACTGGTATTTTACCTGGAATTATCCGAGCATGGATAATTGAGCGAGCGCAATCTCTGGGGATTAAGGTAAAAGAAGGTTTCTTTACTAAAGAGGATGTAGAGCAATGCTCAGAATGCTTTATTACCAACTCTATACAAGAGTTAGTTCCAATTCGTAAATTAGAAAACAAGCAGTTACTAGGCAATAAAGGGCCTATTTATTCGTGTTTACATGAAGCATTTGTCAATGAAGTGGAACAAGAATAGAAGGAGCGTTAACATGCTAGAAAAATATACAACACCATTAACTATTAACGGTATCACGTTAGACTATACAGCAGAAACTTTTGTGATGGGTATTTTAAATGTCACGCCAGATTCATTCTCAGATGGAGGAAAGTTTAATAACGTCGAAGCTGCAGTTACACAAGCGAAAAAAATGGTAGCTGAGGGTGCTAAAATTATTGATGTTGGCGGAGAATCAACACGTCCAGGTTATGAGCGTATTTCCGATGAAGATGAAATTGCACGTATTGTGCCAGTTATTCAAGCTTTAGTAGCTGAAGTGCCTGCAATTATATCGGTTGATACGTATAAAGCAAACGTAGCACGAGCGGCTATCGAAGCTGGTGCACATATTATTAATGATATATGGGGTGCAAAGGCTGATCCTAAGATGGCTCAGGTCGCTGCAGATTTAAATGTACCGATTATTTTAATGCACAATCGGGAAAACACTGATTATGGAACTGATTTTTGGGCAACGGCAAAGGCTGATTTAGAGAAGAGTATTGCTATTGCCCGGAATGCAGGTATACCAGATCATCATATTATTTTAGATCCAGGCATAGGCTTTGCGAAAACTACCGCTCAAAATATAGAAATGATGCAGCATTTAAAGGAGCTCGTAGCAATGGGTTATCCTGTTTTACTAGCGACTTCACGTAAGTCAATGATCGGTAATGTTTTAAAACTGCCTGTTGAGGAGCGTATAGAAGGTACGGGCGCAACAGTTGTTTACGGTATTGAAAAGGGATGCCATATGATTCGTGTGCATGATGTAAAGGAAATGGCGCGAGCTACACATATGGCTGATATTTTAGTTGGTAAACGTATTTTTAAGGAGGAAGCATGATGGACTATATTCATTTAAAGGATATGCAGTTTTATGGCTATCACGGTGTCTTAGCAGCTGAAACTACACTCGGTCAACGCTTTCGTGCTAATGTTTCACTTGCTGTAGACATGACAATGGCAGGAGAAACTGACGACTTAAATTATACGGTGAATTATGCAGAGGTTTATGCGTTATGTCGTGATATCGTAGAAGGTGAGCCGTTCAAGCTTATTGAAGCACTTGTATCGAAAATAGCAAACAGTATTTTAGAGACATACTCAGAAAAGGTTAAGGGTGTTCGCGTGGAGCTTATTAAACCAGATCCACCAATCCATGGCTATTATAAAGAAGTATCAGTAGAGGTAACGAGAGGTGATTACTAATGAATAATGTGTATTTATCAATCGGGACAAATATGGGAGATCGATTTGAAAACCTACAACATGCTGTTAAACTTTTAACGGAAAATAAGGAAATTGAAGTTGTGCACACTTCTTCGGTTTATGAAACAGCTGCTGTAGGCTACACTGACCAAGCCGACTTTTTAAATATTGCAGTTCATATTAAAACGAGTTACTCATCTTCTGAAATGCTAAAAATCTGCCAATGGATTGAAAGTGAACTAGGTCGTGTTCGTGAATTTCGATGGGGCCCTCGAATCATAGACCTTGACATTTTACTCTACAATCACGAAGATATTGAAACAGAGAGCCTAATTGTTCCACATCCAAGAATGTATGAGCGAGCTTTCGTATTAGTACCACTGATAGAAATTACGCCTACACCAGTTGGAGAACAACTGCAAAGGGCGCATGATATAATGCAACAGATGGATTGTAAAGAGGAAGGCGTAACTTTATGGCGAGCATCAGCAGAGCTGAAAATGATGCAGCCCGTCAATTAAGTTCCTAATCCAGGGGTTAAAGGTTATTGGGATATGCCTATAATTGCATAGCATTAACGATAGATATATATATAGGAATAGGTGAGAACCTATAGAAGGGGGAAAACATCATTGAGTCAGACAACTGAGAAGCCGTTTCAAATTGGCGATATAGTTATGGACAACCGTGTCGTTTTAGCGCCAATGGCTGGAATTTGTAACTCTGCTTTCCGTTTAACTGTTAAGGAGTTCGGGGCAGGGCTAGTATATGCAGAAATGATTAGTGATAAAGGGATTGTCCAGAAGAACGAAAAAACACTAGGCATGCTTTATATCGATGAGCGTGAAAATCCACTTTCATTGCAAATTTTTGGTGGTGATAAGGAAACACTAGTGGAAGCGGCCAAGTATGTAGATGAAAACACAACCGCGGATATTATCGATATTAATATGGGCTGCCCAGTTAATAAAATTATTAAATGTGAAGCGGGCGCTCGTTTACTTTTAGATCCGAATAAATTATATGAAATGGTAGCGGCTGTTGTCGATGCCGTAAAAAAACCTGTCAGCGTAAAAATGCGTATTGGTTGGGATGATGAGCATATCTTTGCTGTTGAGAACGCACAAGCTGCAGAACGTGCTGGTGCTTCGGCGGTGGCTGTTCATGGACGTACGCGGGTACAAATGTACGAAGGAAAGGCGAATTGGGATATCATTCGTCAAGTGAAGGAAAATGTAAAAATTCCTGTGCTTGGTAATGGTGATGTAGAAACTCCTCAAGGTGCAAAACGTATGCTTGATACTACTGGGGTGGATGCAGTAATGATTGGGCGCGCTGCTTTAGGTAATCCTTGGATGATTTATCGTACAGTTCAATACCTTGAAACTGGTGAGCTAAAAGAAGAGCCAAGTGTACGTGAAAAAATTGATGTGTGTTTGCTTCACTTTGAACGCCTTATGCAATTAAAAGGAGAGAGTGTGGCAGTACGTGAAATGCGTAAACATGCTTCGTGGTATTTAAAAGGTATTCGTGGTAATGGTAAAGCGCGTAAAGAGATTAATCAAACAGAAACTGCAGTAGCGCTTCGTGCACTATTAAATGGACTTGTACAAGAATATGAAGAACTTGAATCTAAATTAATAGTACCGGAAGCAAAAGAATTAATTTATTAACTTTTTCAACGGGTGTCACGGAAATCGGAAAGGAGTTCTTAGAGGATGTTAGCCTAAAATCATCACATCCATGCGATAACGGCTAACTGACCTGGATCACGCACGCCTAAGCACAAAGCCGATTCTATGCCGAGGCATAATTGATTACGTTGAAAAGGCGTCTCACAGTTGGTTTTGAGACGCCTACTTTTCTGCTAACTTTAGTTTTTAGAATTATAAATTATTCCTCCTCTTATGGAAAATTACGTCGAAACAGATGATTACAGCAATAAAATTGTGTACAATAGAAATATTATGGACGTAAACGTAACGCGGACAATTTAATAAGGAGTGAAACAAGTGTCAAACATAGAAGAATTAAATGATCAGCTTTTGGTGAGACGCCAAAAAATGACAGCTATTCGAGAAAATGGTCAAGATCCATTTGGTAGTCGTTTTGAACGTACTCATTTATCAACAGAAGTACGTGAACAATTTGCAGATCAAACAAAAGAGCAGCTAGAGGAAAACCTACAAGAGGTTATTATTGCGGGTCGTATTATGACGAAACGTGGTAAAGGAAAAGCTGGCTTTGCACATATTCAAGATCTAGGTGGCCAAATTCAAATTTATGTTCGTCAAGATCACGTTGGCGAAGAAGCGTATGAATTATTTAAACAAGCTGACCTAGGTGATATCGTAGGGATTCGTGGTAATGTTTTCAGAACGCAAGTAGGAGAGCTTTCAGTAAAGGCTGAAGAGTTTACATTCCTATCAAAAGCTCTACGCCCTATGCCAGAAAAATTCCATGGCTTACAAGATGTTGAACAACGATATCGTCAACGTTATTTAGATTTAATGACGAATGAGGATAGTAAAACAACATTTATTACACGTTCTAAAATTATCCGTGCTATCCGCAACTATTTAGATAACACAGGATATTTAGAAGTAGAAACACCAATGCTTCATACAATTGCTGGTGGTGCAGCGGCTCGTCCATTTATTACACATCACAATGCGCTTGATATGGAATTATACATGCGTATTGCTATTGAACTGCATTTGAAACGTTTAATCGTAGGTGGACTAGAGAAAGTGTATGAAATTGGTCGTGTTTTCCGAAATGAAGGAATCTCAACACGCCACAACCCTGAATTTACAATGATAGAGCTGTATGAAGCTTATGCAGACTACAAAGATATTATGTCTCTAACAGAAAACCTTATTGCTCATGTAGCTCAAGAAGTTTTGGGTACTACTACAGTTCAATACGGTGAAGATGAAATTAACCTTGCTGTAGGTTGGAAACGAGTTCATATGGTAGACGCAGTAAAAGAAGCTACAGGTGTAGACTTCTGGCAGCCTATGACTAAGGAACAAGCTCAAGCACTTGCTAAAGAACATGGAGTAGAGGTTAAAGAAACACATGAGGTAGGACATATTATTAACGAGTTCTTCGAGCAAAAGATTGAGGAGACTCTTGTTCAGCCTACGTTTGTTTATGGCCATCCAGTGGAAATCTCGCCTCTAGCGAAGAAAAATCCAGAGGACGAGCGTTTCACTGACCGTTTCGAATTATTTATCGTTCGCCGTGAGCACGCAAATGCCTTTACAGAACTAAATGATCCTATCGATCAACGTGAACGCTTTGAAGCTCAGCTAGTTGAAAAAGCAGCTGGTAACGATGAAGCGCACGAAATGGACAACGATTTCATTGAAGCGCTGGAATATGGTATGCCTCCAACAGGTGGATTAGGTATTGGTATCGACCGTTTAATTATGCTTCTTACAAATTCACCATCAATTCGTGATGTATTATTATTCCCAACAATGCGTCATATTACTAAATAGTTGTTTTATGAATAGCGCAATGAAAAAGAATTGCTTCATATTATAGTGGACAATTGTGAATAAGCAGGAGCCGAGGTGCAGGAGATGCACTGAGGCTCCTGTTTTTTTGAAAGTTAAATTAAACGATGCCCTGATAAATTTGGATTTCAAATTAATGATCTAGACGCAACTATGCCGAGGTATAATTGATTAGGTAGGTTCAGACTGCCTCTAATGTCTTTAATAATACTGGACATTTTCCTTGGTGAAAGAATAGAGTATAGCTATAAATAGAATATACAATGGCTTCATTCGGTGAGAAATGAATGAAAGTCGGAGTCGGTATGGTGGAATGCTAGGGCGAGATTCCTGGTTTGCATCTGAAGCGATGATTTAGTATTAATTGGTTTATGTTTAAAAAGTTTAAATTGAAAAGAATTAATAAGGTGTTTAAACGGCAAATGAATATAGGGTATACTTTAAGAGTTCTATAATTTGCAGATAAAGTAGAAATAGACATTAATAGAAGTTTTATTGGAGGCTTATAATGAATTATAAAATCTTTAACAAACATGTATTTGAACAGGCGCAGCTACGTTCAGTTTCAGATGTTCAGTTAACTGAAGAAGAACTTGAAAATGGTATGAAATTAGCAGTTTCTAAGATAGATCCGACCCTATCTTTATATTTAGTGGATATAAACGGTCAGAAGAAATTTGACGTCCGTTGGGATGATTCTTCCGAAATCTTCAGTGGCTGGTATTCTGCGTGGGATAATTTCTCTTGGTGCCTGGATATAGTTGAGAAACAAGATAATTAATTTAAATTAGTAGATTTTTAGATTTAAGTTTTAAAAAACAATGTTGAATTCCGCATTGAAAAGGGAACAAGTATTATATCTTATTATGAAGCGGAACAATAAAGAAGTAACAAACATGAATAAGTAGGAGTCGAGGTGTAGGAGAATCACTTTGGCTCCTTTTTTCTTGATTGAGTATTGGTTAGTGCAATATGTAAATGACGTGTTAGAAGGGTGATGATGCATTCTAATGTGTAGGATCTTAGATGTTTTTCAAAGAAAGCTTGAGAAAGTATCCTTAAAAAGGGGCTATATTTTTAATAGAAGTAAGACTCTTCTTGTTTAGTTTGTTGAGATTTTCAAGAAAGAGATGTATAGTAAAACAAATAAAGTGGTAGCTAGGAGATTACAAGAGTTATTTGGTGCTCGAAAAATCGTAAAATAGCTTACTAATTCAAGATTTATAAAAAAGATAATTTTATAGCGGAAAAACACTTGCGAATGTATTAGATTCGTGATAAATTATTACTTGTCGTTAAGACGACGCAAGAAACAAAAACGAGTTCGAAAAAACATTAAAAAAGATGTTGACATCGAAATTCGAGAATGATATTATATAAGAGTTGTCACTTAACTTCTGAAACGAAGTTGAAAAACTTTTGAAAAAAGAGTTGACAACGAAAATGAAAAATGTTAAACTATAAAAGTTGTCAAAACAAAACGACAACGAAATGAACCTTGAAAACTGAACAAGCAAAACGTAATCAATAAAGTTTTTAG
>NZ_JARVRU010000228.1:0-23154 GCF_030209535.1 Lysinibacillus sp. fls2-241-R2A-57 | reverse complement strand
GGCGAATCAGGGTGAAAGAAATCCTGGTGTTTCATTGGAACATAAATCATTCAACGACTGTATAATTTTGGTTAATCAACACGTGTGATGGAAAAACACTCTACTTTGGTTGGATTTTTAACATTCGTTGGTAGAATATAAGATTACTGGTATATAATACTGAGATATTATGTTTTTAAAATTGAGTAGGAGGAGAATAATGAAAAAATTATTTATTGTGTTACTAGCAGCATTTGTATTTGCGGTAATAAATCCAACAAAATCAGAGGCTGTCAGGTATGATGGAGCAGAAGTATTTAAAGACCAAACGGGGAAAATGACTTTTACAAAAGATATTAAGATTTATAAGAAAAATGAGGATGGTACATTTGATTCATTAGTGGTGAAACGCAATAATTATTTTAAAACGTATGAAATTGAAAAATATGATGGCAAAACATTTTATCAAATGGGGCCATATCGTGTACAAGCAACAAATCTAGTAGTTTTTAAAGAGATACCGATGAAAATTCGCGCATCTTTCTATCCAAATGTAACGTATATTAATATCAACCGTAATAGCGGCGAATATGGCAAACTCTTTACGGAATGGCGTGATACTTCCATCACGGATATGAATGGTGATCAAATGTTGAGTTATTGTAGGGACACAGGAAATGGGTTAAAGTGCGAAAAGCATTATCCTGGTTCAGATATGAAAGTAGCCGATACAAAATTTAGAAAAACCGGTGTACGTTATGAAGTAACGGAAGACTCTGAAGCGAAAACTTATCCATTAGTAGGTTCTAAAACGGAAAAAGCGATGCCGAAAGGAAGTATGGTTTATTCAGTGAGTGATTCCATTAATGCGTATTTATGTGTAAAGGAAGACTTAGAAGCTAATGATGAACAATGTACTTGGCTTCCAGTAGGTATTTTAAAGCCAATCTACTAAAGCCAGTTGAAGATGTGATAGATTATGAATTATTTAGCTCTCTAATTTATTTGATAGGGGGCTATTTTTTATGGTTTGTTGACCTACAGATAGGATGTTTGTCGATGTCTTAGGTTTAGATGAAAAGACCACTCCGTGATGGGTGGCCTTTTAGTTGTTAAGATAAAATGTAAGCGATAGCTACTATAGATGAAATAGTGTCGCTTTTTATATCTTTATAAGGAGATTTAGATGAATAAACAACAATTAAATGTAACTCTTTCAATACCAATACCAGAAGATATGGTCTTAATCAAAAAAGTTGAACTTGAGGCATTACAACAAGATAGATTGATCGGAGTCTATTGGACAATGGGCGACTTAGAAAATCGCATTGGCAAAAAACAAGTGTGGATCAAAGATAATATACTGTATCCACAAAAATTCAAACGACAGCTAGATGTTTCGCAAGGTGGCTTTGTTTACTATCCAAAAGCAAAAGGTGAAAAATGGAGTTTCTTGGCCTCTAAGATGTCTAGATTTCTTGAAGATAATTTTTATTTAATATTTAGTAAATAATGAAGAAACTCTTTCAACTGTGAAGTGACCTCAATTGTTTGATGGTGTGTCTAACAATTGAGGTCACTTCATATTGAGTGACTTATTTCTTCGTTTCTTCAATTAATCCTAATTCTTGTTTAAGTGTTGTAATCCCTGCAATACCTTTTAATAATTGACTATCAGAAGCTGTAATATCAGATTTTATCTTATCCATCTGAGAAGGAGTAAAGTTACCTTCATCAAACATTTTCATAGCCTTTTCTGCAGCTAATTGCCTTGAAGCAGCTGCATAATTTAACTGACTCATAGCTTCTTTAACGTCTTTTTTCTGTTCCTTACTTAATCCTTCGACTGGCAAAGAATTCTGAAGACTTAACTCTCTATATCCTTCCTTCAAGGCTTTCATATTATCATAAGCTGCATATACATCTTTACTTCCATTTCCTATTGCTTCAAAAGTTGGTTTCCAAATACTATTCCATAATAGGTCATATGTTTTGACCCACTTATCAATAGCTGGTTGAGTGTTTTTGGCGAAATACTCTTTTTGCTTTGTTAATTTTTCTTCTTCTTTTGATTTAGCTTTAGCCTCTTTTCCAGCTTTTTCCTTAGCTTCTTTTTCTTTATCAGCTTGTTCTTCTTTTAATTTCTCTTCTTCCTTCGCTTTCTTTTCAGCTTCTTTTTCTTTAGCTTTATCTAATTCTTCCTGAGTGTTATCTGTTCCTTCTGCTTTTTCTCCAGCACAAGCTGTAAGCAACAATGCAGACATGGCTCCGATGTAGATTAATTTTTTCATTATGAAATCACTCCCTCTATATTTCCATTTTAGGGAATAAGGAGATAAAAGTACATATAAAAAACAAGAACACCCGAATCAATGGGCGTCCTCTTTTTTATTCCACTCTATTTGCATTCCAATGATATCTGCAATTTCTTTAATTTCACTATATTTAATGGTACCACGCGTTAGCTTATTCAGATTTTTCGGCAGGCCTCCTCAAAAATGAGGAAACGTAAAATTTGACGAGTCCACTAATTTTTTTGACCTGTCCAAAATCGAGCGTATATTGCCAGCTGAATTTTCAGCCGCGAGTTTTTATAGTCGAAAATTCGGCAATGAAAAGATGACCACATTTTGGTTATGTATTTGACGGCTCAATTTTGAGGCATGAGATTCACGGTATAAACACAAGTTAAAGGAAATCCTTTCCTTTTGTCGAAATCAGTAGATAAAGGTAGGTGTCTTTTATGGAAATTATTGAAAATCGACTGAAACGTAATATTTCTATTATTAATAAAAAAAAACTAGAGTTTATGGATATTCAAACAGGTAAATTAAATGGAAAACAACTGAATTTGTTTGAGATATACGATTTAACTTATCAAATAACGATGGAATTAATTACTTGGATAACAAATAGGGATGATTTGATGTGGGAACACTTCTCTTTATACCAAGTTGAAAAACGTAAGGACCGGAAAAATATGTCCAAAATACTTGGAATACGTCACGCTTTCAATTTGTTTAAACATGACATGGCTATTATAAGCTTAGAGGAAAAAAGGTATAGTCCTTTTATAAAAACAGAGGATGTAGATTGTGTGTTAGTGCAGAATGTGTGGTTGGACATAAAAGATATTCCTTTTGACCCTATATATAAGATGGCTCGTGAAGCATACGTGAAAAATCTTCAAGGGAAAACGTTATATGAAACGTTTCATAGCATTGTTGATTTGTTAAATAGACAATACGGAAAAGTAATTACTAAAAATTAGCACTCTCAATTGAGGGTGCTTTTTTTATATTTCATCACGTACAAAAAAGATTGAAGGAAATAGCTCCAATCTAGGTATTTCATCATCCATACAAACATGCCCACCAAAGCGTTAATAATTAGCCCCGATTAGCCCCAACTCAGCCCCAAATTAATGTTATTTAAAGTGTTTATATGCATTGTTGATAAAAAGTAAAAAGCCTACAGAATATTGATGTAGTAGGCTTTTGGGGAATTATATAGTGCTCTTTGCAAAATAATTTTATTAGTCCGTGAAGCATAAAGATGATAAATAACCTAACATTAATAAAAGACCAATACTCATTGCGATGTCCATGCTTGTACCTCCTTTTAAAAAACGACACATTTTTCCCACATATAACTGGAAGTAAATGCTTTAGTGAGTTTTCACTTTATACATAAATATTGTACAATGAATTATGGAAATATGAAACCTTTTATTGGCTTGTACGTATATATAAGTAGTAGAATTACCAATTTGTACATAAAGAGAAGGTGTTAATTAATGAAAAAGTGGGTTAAAAAGAGTATCGTCATAATGGTTGCGTTTTTAACATTAGGATTAATTACGCCAACACATGAAATATGGGATGCATTCGATCAAAATGCTTCGAATCGTTCATCAATTGATTCATCACCAGGGACAAGCAATGCCGTTGCAGCTAAACCAGTTGAAGATCGGACCGAAATACTTCAGGAACCGATAGACTACGGAGCATTGCTCGTTGATGCAGCTAAAGAGCAATCCTACATAAAGTTCGGCACAAAAATTGGACCGAAAATTAGCAATGAGTTTGACTCCATTATCTTCCCTAAAATGGAAGAAGCAATTGCGATGACTGTAGCGGGCTTAGACGATACATCATTAGCATCCCTATCAATTTCAGAAAAGCCAAGTGGTAACTATGGTGAAAAAATATTTAATATTACTAGCAATGAATCAGGTAAGGATTTAATTCGCTTCCACGTTCGTACAGAAAAAAGACCACAGGAAGGCTATTACTACAACTTCCACTACCACAGTGTCGAGGACGACTTTATAGCACACAACAATTTAGGGGATATTTACTGGGAGAAGAACACACCTCCAAAATGGCTATCCTAATAATCAAAAAACACTCGTTTAAAATACGAGTGTTTTTTTAATTTAAAACATGGATGTATCAATGTTTGAAATGAATTTCTAAATTATTTTTAAAATGCCATTCTTTATTAACTGGGTAATAAGGATAAAATAGGAAAACCTATTCGAAAGAGGTTGGGACATAAGTATATTTTTATAGCAAAGCGCGAGAAATCAACGTTTCTAATATTGCTTTCTCGCGCTTTTAAATTTTTAATCAGGTATGTCCTGGCTTCTTTTAATTTTTTCAGAGCAACTAACAACATAATAGGGGAAATTACAAAACAAATATATGTTGGAGGTGGTTTAGGAGATATGGCTAATTGGGATGAAATTAAACGGGAGTGGGAAACTACAAAAATTACACTGGCAGAACTTGCTAAAAGTATGAGATAAAATTCACTACATTGAAAAGCCGAAAGAGGCGTGAAAAATGGTCGAGAGATACAACTGCTATGGTTGTATCTATTCCTTGCAAGGATGCAACCAGAGAAAAACAGATAGCCCCTAAAGGCAATATTTATGCCGTTGAAAAAAAGGACACACTAATCCTCTAAACTAATTTGGAAAACGGAAATCTGCTGCTGAGAAACACATTTTCTTTTCGGAATATTTAGATAGAAGAAACACTCGAAATCGTGGAAGCAATGAATTAGTGTTCTCTAGCCGATGGTAAGAGTCTTACTGCCCGAAGAAGCCCAATTCTTTCAAATAATAATCAGTGGTGATAAAGTAGATCTCCACTGATTAAAGTTTTACTTTATATAATTTGGCTTACTTACTTTATCAATTAGTAGAATGCCATCATATTGATCGCGTGGAACTAGACTTTCCTCCATGACTCCCCAGCTATATGATAAGCGTGGCTCAAACATCCATGAGTTTCCTCGTTCATTTTGACGGTTTCGTAAGTCGATAAATGTGTATGGTTTATTTGTCGATGAAAGAATATCCTCGATAGATCCTTTTATTGGCGGTAAAACGGTCATAGGTTCACCTATATTATTTGCTGTTTCGCCACCAGCCATATAAAGGCCAAGTACATAGCTATATTTCTTGTAGATATCTGGTAGACGCTCACCCATTAATTTTATCGGATCAGAACCCATTACTTCGGATTGTGCTTTACGAATATGGTCATTATGAGCCCAGACGATAAACTTTTCAGTTGGATAAATTTCTTCTGCTAACCAAAGTAGGTTTTCCATCATCGCCTGGTCACGCCATTCCATTGTCTTTAAATATGAGTCAAATTTATCTTGTTCTAATTCAATAATTGTTTTAATGGATAGTTCTACATATTCGTCTGCTAAACGGATACGGTCAGCTAAAGTACGTTCCATAAGCTTTACAATATGAGGCTCGTTCGGATAAGCTGCTTTTAACTCTTTTTCTTTAAGCGGTACTTGTGATTTTACTTGTTTATATACTGCGATAATGCTTGGTTGTACTTTTTGATAGCCCTTTAAATCATTACTGAAGCTCCATTCTGCCAGTTGCTTCTCTGCATCACTGAACTGTTTCGCAAGCTGACTATTTTGTAGCCAGTCACCGTTTGTAAATGCACCTTGCAGTTGAATATCTAAGCCTGCTAATTTTAATGGTTTATCTGTATTCTGCGTTTTTTTAGTATATTCAAATAACGGTAGTGTTTCTTTCGTCCACCATACACCAAAAATAGCATCCTTCATCGTTTGTTGCGCTGTTTGTTTGTCGATATGTCCTTGGGCATTCATGACATTCCCTAAACCACTTTCAAAGGCAAGAACGTTATAGCCCATTTCTTGGTGTAAAAATTGAATAATACGTGTTTTTGCTAGGTTAAATTCAGCCACACCGTGAGAACTTTCCCCTAAAAAAACGATGCGCTTATCATGCAATAAAGGCTTAAGCATCTCTAAATCTTCAAATTTACTTGATGGAATCTTTTGTTTACTAAATGTTTCAGGTTGAATGGATGTCAAGCTGTAAGCATGGTCGTTTGTCCACTTTTTCCACTCCTGAAGTGTTTTATCGGATGTATGAGCTTGATTTGCTTCCAAATTGTTCTCTAATGCTATGCGCTCTTCTGTTGTCGGAACTGCTGCGGATGCATTTGATACTCCGTTAAACGCAACAAAACTTGTTAGCGCAATACTCCATGATAATAAAACCTTACGTTTCTTACCTTTTGTCATTCTCAATCAGTCCTTCTCTATATGTTAAGACCAATTATAAGCAAGTAAGTTTAAATTTCGCTTAAACTTTGTTTAAATTTGGCTTATTAATATAATTTTGGATTTGTTCTCATTGAGTATCTTTGGAGAAAGGCATGAAAAAACACCTCTATTAAGTGCAATAGGGATGGTAGGTGGATGGCTGTATTTTAATATAAAAACTGTGCTCCAATGCCGAAAAAGATCAATTAACAAAATTAGTAAATACCTATATAAAATAAACTATCAATATGATATACTATTTTTGTTTTACATATTTGGAAATTATTTTAAAGTTTGGAGGGAAAGCATCTTAGGGTATGGGAGGCATGAAACAATTTTTTGGGAAATTAAATAAAATCGATACATTTTCACCGTATTTCTTTTTACCGTTTATTTTAATGCTCTATTTCTTTACGAGCATGTTTGATTGGCATAAGTTTGAACAGTTCAATATAACTGTTTCCATTTGGCCAGCTGTTATTTTATCGGTTATTTGCTATTACATAGGTGTGTACGTTATAGACAAACTAAAATGGACGATACCTTCATTTGGTCTATCTTTTTTAAGCAAATATGTCATTCATTTTATTGTGTTTCTGACGTTACTTGGCTTAGGTGCCTTCATACTGATGACTTTTGAAGGTGGCTTTGGAATTTCGGATGAGTCAAATCGAAGAAATCTTGATCCAAAGTTGAACTTCTTTAGTCAATTACTATGGTTTGGCGTTTTATTGCTGCTATCGTATAAAATGATTATGGAAAAGAGTATGACATGGAAAAAAGCGATTATCTATGGTTCTATCTTTGCAGGGGTCATCCTTTTATTCTTGTCAATGGCCTATCGAACGCCATTAATTATTATGCTATTTACAGGAATCATCATTTTCCACTACGTAGTGAAACGTATTAAATTAACGTGGTTTTTAACAACGCTGTTAGTCATTGGTCTCGCTTTCTCAATGTTTAGTTTTATTCGTGTAATAACGGAGGATCAATCATTAGAATTCAATAAACGAGAACAACCCGATGTAGAGCTGACGGAAGAGGATAAAGAGAAATTATTAACAGCTGAACATAAAGTCAACTTAACGCCTACTTGGATACGCGCTATCAATGAGGAAAGTGTGACTAGTCATATCGTGTTAAGTACAATTATTGAGTATACAAAAGAAAATGGTTATTTACACGGTGAAATCCATAAAGGAATCTTTAGTACAGTATTACCTGGAGAGCAAACTTCACCTCGGATGAAAATAACGGAGGTTGTGAATTCCGTGAGTGTGGAGAAGGGCAAGAATATTACACGTGAAAATCGCACAACGACACCAACCTTTATCGGTCAATTATTTTTAGATGGCGGCTATTTATTAGTGGTAATTGGCTTCTTTTTATACGGAGCTTTAATTTCACTGATCTACAATAAAGTGAAGCAGGAAGGTATTCGTAGCTTCCATACTGTCGCATATGCATTCACTATTACGGTATTTACGGTGTCTATGCATACAGGTCTACTCGATTTGATCATAATTTTAATGCTTGGTTTCGTCATTATTGCATCGTCTATTATGAATATGGAAGACAAAACAGCCTCGGTAAACTTGAAAAAGACGGCGTGGGCTAACAATATGTAGTCTTGAGTCATTGTAATGAAATTAGAAAAGTAGATATCAAAAAGCCTTCCCCGTCATGGAGAAGGCTTATATTTATTGTGTAATGCGCTCGAAAAATGCTTGTGTTTTTTCAATATCCGTTACATGTTGATTGCATTTTTGGCTATCTGCGCAAATGTAATTACTATGATTCGTGAACGTTCCAACGACTTGCCCTTTTACAGAAGTAGTAAATAGGCCAACATCAGAATGGCGGTTACATATTGCACATATTCCTTTAATTATATTGTTAGAGAAAATTCCCTTAATCGCTTTTAATTGTTCATCTTGCTCAATTACGACATATTTTCGATGTGTTCCATGATCATCCCAAGCTAAATAACAAATCTGCTGAAAATCCATATCTTCAAGCTTTGGTAGCTTTAGCTTTTTTTCCTTTTTAAATAGGCTTTTCAGTGTGCTTGCAGTAACTGCTTTGAACGGGATGACATATGGTTTTAATTGCTCTAAATAGTCTTCACCTTTTGCACGATCTGTAACACCGAGAAGTTGTTCGATGAGCTGTGCTTCCGCAGTGGGCAGTGCTAATTTTGCAGTAATTTCGCTATCAACTATGCCACGAACGGCAAGGATGACGCTTTTATCGTTTGTCGTAGCAAGTGTTTGTAAAATTTTATTCATTTGCTGCTCAAGTAAATGATAGTTTGCGACCGTTAAAAACGGCTGAATTGTTTGTTTTTCCATATGAAGTCACTCCTGTATATTAGGCTTTAAATAAAGATTTGTGGCCTAAAGAGATCATCCAATTTATGTTATATTAATTAGCTTTTTCTAGACCTCTTTGACCTGTAAAGTGGTAGTTCTAGAGCAAGCATTACAAAAGAATGCATTCATTTAGATTCCTCCTTGTAAAGAAAACTATCATTATCATAGCATTTTTTAGGAAATAAATAAATGAAAAGGGTGTAGAATTTTGCAATTTTTCGAAAAGTTTATCGTGCAATAAATTGGTAAAATTGGTATAATAGTAGTATTGATTTGAAAAGGGGGAATTTTTATGAAACAGGTTATGTATTATAAAAATTTAGTTGTTTGGAGCGGGATAGAAATTTAGGGGATTAACAGGAGGAGCTAAATGCTAAATCAACAAGGATTTAATTTATGGGCTGACGGGTACGATAAAACGGTTCAGTTAAGTGAAGAAAGTAATCAATATCCATTTGCAGGATACAAAACAGTATTAAATACAATTTTTAACGAAGTCATGCACAGTCCAAAATCAACAATATTAGACATTGGCTTTGGCACAGGTGTATTAACGGCAAAGCTTTATGAAAATGGCCATGCGATCAACGGATTCGATTTCTCCTCAAAAATGATCGAAATCGCCAAAGAAAAAATGCCAGAAGCAAACTTAATAGAGTGGGATTTGTCAAAGGGGCTGCCAGCAGAGCTTCTTCATCAAAAATATGATGCCATTATTAGCACCTATGCGCTGCATCATTTTACGGATGACATGAAAGTGCAATATATCACAGCATTATTACAGCAATTAACACCACAAGGAAAAATTTTCATTGGCGATGTCGCTTTTGAAACAAGAGCGCAACTTGAAAAATGTCGTCAAGACAGTATTGATTACTGGGACGATGATGAGTTTTACTTTATCAATGAAGAGCTAAGTCTTTTATTAAAAGATCTTTGTCAAATAGATTTTTACCCAATTTCGCATTGTGGTGGGGTTTTTGTTATTTCGAATTTTACACAGGAAGATGCTTAAATGATTATTTCTGACGATATATATGGGCAATTCGAGTTAGATGATGTGTTAGAAGAACTTCTTTCGAGCAAACCGATGCAAAGGTTAAAAGGTATTCATCAAGGTGGGGCAAGTTATCTTGTGAATAGTCAATGGAATGTTACACGTTATGAGCATTCAGTCGGTGTCATGCTGTTAATTAAACAGCTCGGTGGCTCTTTAGAGGAGCAAGTCGTGGGATTATTGCATGATGTTTCACATACGGCCTTCTCGCATGTCATTGATTTCGTCCTTGAAAATAAAGCTGAAGATTATCACGAAGAAATATTTATGGATGTAATCAGGGAATCAGAAATTCCTATTATTCTAAAAAAATATAACTATGATTATGAACAGCTATTTTTTAATACTTCAAAATGGACTTTGCTTGAGCAGTCAGCTCCTGATTTGTGTGCAGATCGCGTAGATTATACATTAAGAGATATGTACGCATATGGGCAAGCCTCATTAGAAGATATACAAAAATTTCTAAATGATATCATTATTTATCAAGGAAAGATGTGCCTTCAAAGTATCGAAATCGCAGAATGGTTTGTGAAAACATATTATCAAGAAGTTCTTGATTTCTTCATGGATCCGTTAAATATTTATGCTAATGATAAATTGGCGCAAACGCTTAAGTTATCATTAGAAAAAAAGATCCTTACGCTCGATGATTTTCTTAAGGAAGATAATGAATTAATTGAACAAATGAAATCTTCAAATGATACTCAAATACAGAGCCTATTAAAGCAACTTCATCCATGTGTAAAAGTGAGGGTGAATCATACAGAATTTGATATTCATCAAAAAAATAAAGCGCGACTTATCGATCCTTTACTAAAAATTGATAATAAATTACTAAAGTCTAGTGATTTATCTGAAGTGGTTAATAAAATGAATGCAGCTGCTAAAGAAAAATATAAACAGGGTGTGTTTGTGAAAATACTTTGAGTTTCTCGATAAATCACAAAAAAGTTTCGATAAATCATATAAATTTCTCGGTAAATACACAATGTTAGTCGATAAATTTAGGATTCTTCTCGATAAGACGAATGAAGGGGCTGTCAGAAGGCAGCCCCTTTTCTTTATGCAAACATCGACATAATATACTTACCTGATATCATAAAAACTGCATAAACTGCGAGAGCGCTCATTATGGAAATGCTAGGTTTAAACCAGTTTGTTAATAAAAATGCCAGAACCGTAAAAAGTAGCATACCGACAGCCCCGAACACAGTATTTTGTAAGACGCTATGGAAAGTATCTTCCTTCATATTTTTCATCTGCATTCCCATATTGATTAGTGTTAGGATAGGCAAGGCTGTAATGATGCCTGATAAAAACAGATATTTTGATTGGCTTAACAGTAATGCTAATACCATGATAGAGCCGCCCACAATAAAATATAGAATATATAACATTTGTAACCCTCAAATTTTTTATATCAGAATAGTGTAATAATACTTTACGAAATACCTACTTACAAGTACCAGTTTTAAGTAATTAGCAAGAAGCTAAGAAAGATAGATTTTTATCAAAAAGAACGAGAATATTTTGGACGAAAATATCTGAAAATATAAACTTTAACTTACCTCTTTTTATATATCGTGTTATACGATATAATCGAATCGAACGATATATTAAAGGAGTAAATTTGATGATTACAGATATAAACAACTATTTTACATCAATTTTCTATCATCTACATACAACACATGAAGAAGTGATTTCACATCAAAGCGTGCGTATTTTGCAGATGATTCAGAAGGAAGATGAAGTAACTGTGCGTGATATTGCAGGCTTACTGAATATTTCTCAAAATACAGCGTCTGAGCATGTCAAAAAACTAGAGCGTAGTGGCTGGGTGAAAAAAGAGCGTTCCATCGATGATCAACGCAAAGTAATTCTTCATTTAACAGCTGAAGGTCTTCAAATCGTTAAGAAAAATACAGAATTGGATGAGGACAAACTACAGCAAGCATTAAATCAGCTATCAGAACAAGAACAACAAACGATTTTACAGGCATTTCGTCTATTATGTGAGGTGTCTAAATGATGTATACACTAGTGAAAATTCTCTGCTCGGCAGCCATAATTGGTATCGTAACAGAGGTTGCTAGAAGATTTCCTTCCTATGGTGGCATGATCGCAGCACTACCACTTGTCAGTATTTTAAGTATCATTTGGCTAACAGTACAAAGTGAGTCGAGTGAGCATATTCAGCGATTTACTTATGGTGTAATCGTTGGACTACCAGCAACTATGTTCATGCTATTTGTTATTTATATGGCGATGAAATCATCGATCCATATCGTTTTTGCCATTGGACTAGGGATTGTTTCGTGGGCAGTATTTCTTGGTATTCAAAAAGCGATTGCAGGTGTATTTAATATTTCTATTTAGGAGATTAATTTATGACAGTCATTCCTATTCAACAATTATCCAAAAATGATGTGTTGCATTTTTTTAAAGAGCATTGGGGAACTACAGAAATGGTCATTTCCAGCGGGGTTTATGACTGCAGCAAATTAGATGGCTTTGCCTATGTAGATGAACAAAACACAATTTTAGGTCTTGTGACGTATATTATTCGTCATAAAGAATGTGAAATTATTTCCCTTGATAGTATTGTAGAAGGAAAAGGGATTGGTTCATTACTTGTACAAGCAGTTGAACAAAAAGCATTCGAACAAAGCTGTACAATGATAACCCTTATTACGACAAATGATAATTTACACGCATTAAAATTTTATCAAAAACGAGGCTATTATTTAGTTGAAGTATTACAGAACGCTGTTGAGCAAGCTAGAGCATATAAGCCTGAAATACCTTTAATCGGCAATGATGGGATTCCAATACGTGATGAAATACGATTAGAAAAGCAATCTGGCTCATAATGAGTCAGGTTGTTTTCTTTTTCAAGGTTTCATCACTTGCCATTTCTCGCTATACTTGATGGAGAGATAGAAAGTGAGGAATTTAAATGAAAAAAATCCTATTTGTTTTATTATTTAGCGTTCTTATGGTGGGAGCGGGTTTCTTCATATATTTAAAAAGCAATCCACCACTTGTTATGAACGGCTTTACGAATCTGACTGATGATTCAACTACAAAAATTGTTGAAATAGAGAATAAAGGACTACAGGAGATAGAGCTTCAGCAAATACTCGTCAATGATAAATTGCCTGAAAATGCCGAGCTTGTCGTGAGTAAGTCTGAACCGTTTGAAGCGGAAACGAAGCTGGAGGATAACCCGAATATTACATATCATAAGTTAAGACAAGTTAATATTTTTCCTAGTCAATACATAGATCGTAAAGCCGTTGGAAAGCAGCCTCAGCATTATGCTGTAAAGGTTGAGGCACCCGATATTAAAACTATAACGATTAAATACAATTATTTGAAATTGCCGTTTACTCTAACAGCAGAGTTACAGACTACAAAATAAAGTGAAACAATAATCAGTGGGGTTCTTATCCCCACTGATTATTTGTCTTCACCAAATATAAGCAAACAACTATCCTATTTGGTGTTCAAACCATTTTTAAGGGAAGTTAATTCTGGATAGTTATAATTTTTAAGTGTCTAATGCACTATATACTAGTTTTTGTCTTATCATTTATGCCCGTGTCATTTCATAAGATTGTTTGGTGAAAAAATACTGTTCCTCCTAAAACGTGGTAATCTGATAGTAACTGTAATTGCAATGTTAGGAGGGACTAAATGGGGTTTGTCGTCATTGGTGCAGGTCTTTTGGTCTGTGTTTTCGCTATGGTTTTAGTGATTATTCGGAAGCATTCGAAGGGTGATGTTATGCTGGCAGTAACATCTACATATGAAGGGAAAAATGAATTAAATCAAGCAGTTATGAAGATATACTTTACGTTTTCAATTGGTAAACTGGCGCATCGTCAAAAAGAAATAATAGGCAGTATTGATTGGTCAGAAGGATGGATGCCCGTTTGCTATAATGTAAAGGAAAATGGAGCCTATCAAGAGAAACGATTACTCCGTGCAACAAATGAGAAAACGTATACAACCTTCGAAATAAACGCTACAAATGCTATAGATCATCTTGGACGGGGTGAAGGGTATGTTGTATTAGTTCTAGAGGACCCGATCTTTACAGATAAATCTAGAGCAGGAGTGATTCTTGTGGTAACCGCCAATATGGGGACCTATCAGCTGTCTGATTCAACAAGTTGGAATAATGACTTTGCTGTCTATCATTAAATACTGACAAAAGCTATTCAAAGGGAGGAAATGGACTAATGAATAGTTTTTTTATTTGGCAGGAAAATAAAGGAACCTATTATAGTGAATTTCGTAGAATATAAAAAGAAAGGAGTGTATTTCTTGTATTCATTACTATACTATAAGAAAAATCACTGGGAGATTGAAAATGAAGAGGATTTATACAAATATGCTGCAAGTGTACAAAAGCACATCGCCATCCTAACCTATGGCAATCAGTTAAATAAAGAAGCCTTGGATAAACTTATTGCAACTTATTTAACGGAGGGAAACGGCGATGACCCAAATAAATTCAATATAAGATACGATACATATGATGCCGATGTGAAAAGTGAACATAGAAATAATTGGATTTTTGATATTCAGATGGATGATGAGCAGCTTTTGGAGTTTGAGACGGCTATCCAACGTATACATGGTACGCATGTCAGAATTCAGCATAGGAGTAGAGGCCATTATGAAGTGAAAATTGATGACAAACTATATTCCACAAGGGTTTATCGAACTAGAGATTGCTCGAAGATTTACCGAGGGCCCGTAGAAGGGAGATATTTACTTTTTATCGATGAGGAATCCGAAGATAATGAGTTGTTAAGAAGTGAGATGCATATGATGCCTAAGAAATTGCAATCGCTTTCCTTAGCAGTGACAATTCCCCGTGAAGAATGGGAAATATATGTACGAGATTGGATCAAACGATTACTCAAAATCATACAAAAGTGATAATCAATCAACAACAAAAAGAAGGTAAAATACTTTGGATATTTTGACAGATAAATTATTAATGATTGCTTTGTTCATTCTCATCATTCATTCGATAGAAACACTTGCGTATGCAGTTCGATTATCAGGTGCACGTGTAAAATTATTAGCCTCTGCTTTATCATTGTTTAATGTCATGGTCATAGTTTCAAGGCTTGCGAATATGATGCAGCAGCCATTTACAGGAAGCTTGACTGACACAGCACCAAAGGAAAACACGCTTGCTTTTGTGGAGCAGCAGTTCCGCGTACTTATTGGCGCCGCTTCAGTAGGTACATTGGTAGGCATTCTACTATTACCAACATTTGTAGCGATATTTTCAAGAGCCATTATTCATTTATCTGAGGAAAGAGGCTCTATTCCAGCATTATTCAAAAGAGGTTTTAGTATTGGATATGTCAAACGGGGAATAAAACATTTTCATATGCCAAGTTTTTCATACTTAAAGGGTATTAGTTGGCGTGATATACCTATTAAATTATTTATCGTTAATATCGCCATAACGGCCATCTATACAATTGGCGTACTATCTGCACTTTACGCCTCTTTACTAGTTCCTGAAAGATCGACAACTGCTGTGATGTCGTCAGGGCTTATTAATGGTGTAGCAACGATGTTATTGATTATCTTTATTGACCCTAAAATTTCCATTCTAGCTGATGATGTTATCAATCAAAGAGGCAGCTACTTAAATCTTAAGCGAGCTTCTGTGATGATGATGGCTTCAAGGCTGCTAGGCACATTTGTGGCACAGCTATTATTTATTCCTGGGGCAAAATATATTGCTTGGTTTACACAATTTATGACTTAGGAGGGTTTGCATGAATCAAGAATTATATGACCGTCCAACAGATTATTATGATAACCAACTTTTTACTATTGATGAACGATATATTGAAGTTGATAATATCATGATAACTTTCAAGGAAAGGGGAATCGTGTTCTAATGAAAAAATTATGCTTCCTGATTTTGATGGTTTTTGTGTTAGCTGCTTGTAGTACGGATCAACAAGAAGATGTGCATTACATAGCGAAAAGTGAGCACTGGAAGGCGATTTATAATAGTAATACTGAGGATGGCTTAAACATTTTCTATCTAGGTGAAAACAAAGACTTAGGTGATTTACAAATTTCGATTGAAGGTGCAAAAAATTCACTAGGGATGTCAGACGTACGCGTGAATATAGAAGGACAATTAACCTTAACGAAAAAAGAAAGTGAGCAAATTTTTAAGGGAGACTCTACACCTAGCATTCATATTCAATGGCAGTCTTATGATGAGATTTTAGAAGTGCAAAATAACTAAAGTAATAGGGGAGAAGCCATAATGAGAGAGGAAGAACGAAATGATGTTGTTGTAATTAACGGACTTGAGATAAGTGGATTTATAGATAAAACAAAGAGGTGCTCTATATGTCAAAATCATACTATATATGATGATACTTTCGATGTATAGTTTTGTGCTACATGTAATGACTGGAAAGAAGAAAAATGCAGTGATCCCCATTGCCACTACTGTGTACAAAGACCAGAGCGTTCATTGGCAAGCAAATAGTTATTAAACTGAGTTGGTATATATTTTTTTTGTAAAATACACCATTCTTACAATTTATATTACGAAAAAAATAAAATTTCAAACGTTGACAATTGCTGGAGCATTCGTTATAGTAAATAACAATTTCAGAAAGCAATGAAATTGGCGATGAGAAGGACACGAGTTTTGATGAACAATTCACAGAGAGGGAGGCATTGGCTGAAAGCTTCCTAATGCAGCAAGCAAAACTTACTACCTTTGAGCAGTGCTTGGAAACTTGCACCGTTTTTGCAACGTTACTGCAAATCAATGAGCCACTAGTGCATCTAGTGGGAATTTGGGTGGAACCACGGGTAATCAACACATGCTCGTCCCTTTATGGGGCGCGAGCATGTGTTTTTTTATTTTTTAACTTCTTCCAGCACCTGCTGAAAGAAGTTAAAGCCTCCGGCGGATGTTACAGAATCGGAAAGGAGTTCATTGTCCAGCACAAAGCCGATTCTGGACGCAATTATACCGAGGCATAATTGATAAAAAAGGAGTAGAGAACATGTCAAATCAATTAATTAACATTCAATTTCCAGATGGGAAACAACAAGCATTTTCAAAAGGTGTTACACTAACCGACATTGCACAAGCGATTAGCCCTGCTTTACGTAAAAAAGCAATCGTAGGGAGTGTGAACGGAACCATCATTGATTTGACGCGCCCGATTTTGGAGGATACACAAATTTCCCTGTACGATGCTAGCTCAAAAGAAGGAATTCAGGTTATTCGTCATTCAACAGCCCATTTGTTAGCTCAAGCAATTAAGCGTTTATACCCTGATGCAAAATTTGGGGTTGGGCCAGTAATAGAAAACGGGTTTTATTATGATATCGATACTGCGCATTCATTAGCGCCTATTGATTTACAACAAATTGAAAAAATGATGAAGCAAATTGTTCAAGAAAATATACAAATACAGCGCAAAGAAGTAACACGAGCAAAGGCACAGCAGCTATTTGTTCATGATGCGCTAAAGCTAGAGTTATTAGAGGATATTCCTGAACATGAAGCTGTGACGGTTTATGAACAAGGAGAATTTTACGATCTATGTCGTGGACCGCATGTACCTTCTACAGGAAAATTACAGCACTTTAAATTAATGCATGTATCAGGAGCATACTGGCGTGGAGATAGTGATAATCAAATGCTTCAGCGTATTTATGGTGTAGCATTTGCCTCGAAAGAAGAGCTTGCGGATTACTTTGTTTTCTTAGAGGAAGCAGAGAAGCGGAATCACCGAAAGCTAGGAAAAGAACTAGAGTTATTTATGTTTTCAGAAGAAGCCCCAGGGATGCCATTTTATTTAGCGAATGGTCAAATTATTCGAAATGAACTGGAGTCGTATTTACGTCATTTACAAGCAAAATTTGATTATCAAGAAGTTCGGACTCCGTTGATGATGAACCAGCGTTTATGGGAGCAATCAGGGCATTGGGATCATTACAAAGAAAATATGTATTTTACACACGTAGATGACCAAAGCTTTGCATTAAAGCCTATGAATTGCCCTGGACATATGCTGATTTTTAAAAATGATTTACATTCATACAGAGATTTACCAATTCGTATGGCTGAATTTGGTCAAGTTCATCGACATGAATTTAGTGGCGCATTAAATGGACTTTTACGAGTTCGTACTTTTTGTCAGGATGATGCACATATTTTTGTTACGCCACAGCAAATTGAAGATGAAATTGCACTTGCGCTGAAAATTATTGATGAGGTATACCAAGTTTTTGGCTTCCAATACGATATTGAATTATCGACACGTCCAGCTGATTATATGGGTGAACTTGAACTTTGGCATCAAGCGGAAGCGGCGTTAGAAAACGTACTAACAAATTTGGGCTTTCCTTTTACAATTAATGAAGGTGACGGAGCGTTTTACGGACCCAAAATTGATATTCATATTAAAGATGCCATTCAACGAAGTCATCAATGTGCAACGGTGCAGCTTGACTTCCAACTACCAGAGAAATTCGACTTAACATATGTCAATGAACATAATGAAAAAGTAAGACCTGTCGTTATTCATCGAGCGGTATTCGGTTCTATTGATCGTTTTTTAGGCATATTGATTGAGCATTTTGGAGGGGCGTTCCCAACGTGGCTTGCACCTCAGCAAGTAAAAGTAATTGGCGTTGCAGATGCGCATCAAGAATATGTACAGCAAGTAGTTGATGCTTTAAAAAAGGAACAAATCCGTGTAAGCGTGGACGATCGACAAGAAAAGCTAGGTAAAAAAATTCGGGAAGCTCAAATGAAAAAAACACCTTATATTTTAGTGCTTGGTGATAAAGAAATGGATAATGAAAATGTCACTGTTCGTCAGTATGGTGAGCAAGCATTGATTGAAAAACCATTGCAACAGTTTATAGAGGAAATAAAGAAGGAAATACAGCAAAAAGCTTTAAGCATTTAAACGATTTAGAAATAGCTCGACTGCTAGGGGCTTAAAAAGTCATTACCCCTAGAGTCGAGCTAAGTCAAGCCATGAAAGTATTGTTACGAAAAACTAATTTTGGGCTCATCATCATTGTATGCCATGTGTATAAGTTAATTGGAGTGAAGACTGGGGGGCAGCGTTACTTATGAGACCCTGGAGCGCAAGCGAAGCGCGGCTCATCAAACGCCCCCAGTCGGAACAAAAATCAACCACACATTATGGTGATGATCCTATTTTTTTAAAAATGTTAGTTTTTTCATCGATTTCGCTACTATTAATCAATTTTCAAGCATACAATTAATTAACAAACGAACGAACTATTTAATGAGTTAGATTTAATAAGGGGTGCTATTACTTTGATAATTACTTTCTCCTAAAATGATGGATTGAGTGTCAGCGTCAATGACAAGGTATTTATGATAGGTCTCCTGATTTGTTTGCTGATAGGATGCTAAAAAATAAACTTGTCGATTGGGATGAATAAAAGTATGTTGAGAGAGGTCTATTTTTTCACGTATAAAATTTGTTTTTAGATGAAATGTTTCCTCAGCCTTCGGTACGTCCTTAAAGGCTATTTTTTGACGAATGTTCAAGGTAGCATCGTTATATTCCTCGTAGATTGCCCGGTCTAATTGAAGATAAAAGTCGTCCTCAGTACGAAATGTTTTATATTGATTATTAGGATATTTATAAGATGTAGTTTCAGATGGTATGCAAAGTGTAGGTGCTACTGTGTTTTCTACTGAATCTTGAGGCTGCTGTAGTAAAAATTTTGAAACAACGACCAATGTTAAAAGCAATGCCTGCATGATTAGGCCTCCTTATTGTGTTATAAAGTAGAATTCCCAATTTTTTGATATATATACGCATCGTTACAATATCATCAGGATCTGGTGTGGCTTTATAACTGGAACCTAGTACAGGATAAAACTAGTCAAATCATTGAAATATTGGACTGGCTTTATCTGATCGATCGTTTAGTATCTTCAATAAAATGCTCCCTCGCTATTAGGAAGCTTTTGAATATTTATTTAGTAGGACATCTAGTTCTTGACTACAATTTACAACACTAGGATGGGTGAAGCCTAAATCCATTGCTTTTCTATACATAATCCTTCTTTTAACTTCAATCTCCATCTTCAAGAATTGTTTAACTGATATATTTACCAAAATCTTTTCCTCCTAATTTTTTCTCCATATTCTTGAAATACATTGACCTCGATTCAACTTTTTCATTGTATCTCACATAAAATAAAAAATATGTCACATTGTGTATAGGGTGAGAAATTCGTAATTTAGTCACAGAAAAATATCTTTACTCTTAAAAGAGGGGAAAAATAAGAAATTTTAATATTGGATATTTTAACCTATTTTAATTTACTTTTATTGTATTTTTTATATATTCTATTACCCTATAACAAAAATATTAGGGTTTTTTTATTGCTAGTTTTTAAAAAATAAACAGAGAAAGATTTAATAGATTACTAACTTTTTTACTATAAAGATTTATATTTACGTCGATTGAATTTAAAATGAATTTCGTATCTTGTCACAATTTATCAAATAAACTTTTTTGTTGTTTGTTATTGAGGAGATTTTATTTTGGTTGAAAATGTTGAGAATTTTCGAAATATATAGAATAATAGGTAAACGGGTTTCTCGAATCTATTAAATGATAGGGGAGGTATACGATGTTGAAGGTAAGGTTGCCATTATTAAGCGTTATTATCGCGGCTATTTTAATGTTAATAGCATGTTCAGAAGTGACAACAAAAACAGGAGAATCTTCAGAATCAAAAGAAATTACTAACCATTCCGTTCAACACGTGGAAGAATCTAAAACGACACCTCCAGTTATTGATAGGGATTATGATTTTACATATTTAGAGGAATTGCCAGAGGAAAAACAAGCTTTTTATGAAGAATTCTTAAGCAAAGGGGATAGTAATAGTTTAAAGATTTTTACACCAGAGGAAATAGTGTTAATTATGATGAATTTAATACTTGAGCATAATTTCGATAAACTATATGCAATTACCTACAATAACAATGAGCTTCCAAATAAAGAAACCTTTATCAAAGAATACATCAATTATTTATTAGATGAGCAAATACAGGATTATTTGATGTACAGATACTACGATAATATTTCATTGGATAAAGATACTAGCACCGAAAATGTAGCAGTTGTTAAATTAGAAATTATTTTTGGAAGTTCCCATTTTCTCAAGACATTTGCCTTGCTAAAAGAAAATGGTACGTGGAAAATTGATTTATACAATTATATGAAAGAAAAGAAGGCGAAATCTGAAGAAAAATAGAGGAGATAATAATGACCGTAATATACTTTGTTAGACATGCCCATTCACACTATACAGCTGATGAGTATAATCGACCGCTATCTGACAACGGGTTTAAGGATAGGGATCGTGTCACAAAATTATTCGAAAATAAAATGATTCACGTAATTTATTCAAGTACATATAAAAGGGCCATCCAAACGGTGGAAGGCATTGCGCAAGAACATCATCTACAGGTTAATATCGTGGATACTTTTAAAGAAAGAACATTGTCTAATAAAAAGATAATGGATTTTGACGATGCGATTCGTCAATTATGGAGTCATCCAAACTTTGCATTTGAGGGTGGAGAATCAAATGAAACCGCAATGGAACGAGCTATTACTACCTTGCAAAAGATAGTGCTAGCGCATCCAAATGACAATATAGTGATTGGTACACATGGCAATATAATGGTCTTAATGATGCAATATTTTGATATTCAATATGATTATTCGTTTTGGAAAAAGCTGTCAATGCCAGATGTCTATCAACTTACATTTCAAAACTTCGTGTTAGTTGATGTTCAGAGAATTTGGAAAGAGTAGGAGAAGAGGATTGTACAAGAATTAAGGGAACAAATATTGAAGCTAGAAAAGCAATTAATGCATTATCGGAAAGTGGATTTTGAGAATATCGAGAATTTGGTAGTTTGAGCACAAAGTATGATAAAGTTTTACAATTAAATTCGCTGGAAAACGAAGATGGAATATCCCATTTGTAGCTAGGGATTTTGCGATTCAGCAAGTGGCACCTCATGTCGTCCATACTACATATTGCACAACGTCCATTACAAACGGCAAAAAACCATTAAGAAGCTTCATTTAGGTGTTGCACGACACAGAGTGGAAAATGTATTTTCATCAGGGAACCCCAACTATAAACGCCCGTATGTAATAAGACATACGAGCGTTTTTTGAAATTGGCCGAAGAAGTGACAGCCCATTATTTTGTTTTATTGAGAATCAGCTTTGCCATTCTTCTCGTAATAAACCAAATAAAACTACATCATGAAATTGACCGAAGCGGAAAATCTCATTTCGTAAAATACCTTCTTTTGTAAAGCCACACTTTTCATAGGAACGAATAGCTGCTTTATTAAAGCTAAAAACCTGAAGTTTAACTTTATTAATAGCAATATAATTAAAAATAAAATGAATAAGAGTTTTCATTGCATCCGTTCCAAGTCCTTTACCTTGCCATTGTTCGCCGATTGAAATGCCTACAAAGCAAGTACTATTTTGCCAGTTGATTGAATAGACACCACAGGAGCCGACAAGCTCATTTGATGTTTTTTCAAAAATTCCGAAGATAAACTCCTCTTTTTTCCCACTGATACTTTGAAAGAATGAAGTATGATCCTCAAAGGTATTTGGAAAGGGGATTTCATCATTGGCAAGTAGCAACGATTTCTTTTCACTTTCGATTTTTACAAATGCTTCTAAGTCGATGGAAGTCATTTGCTGTAAAGTAATAGTTTGACCTGTAAGAAATTCTTTAAAATAATTTTCCATTTGTATTCTCCCTCGTTCAAGGGCTGCAGTTAGAGTTACATCCCTTGGATAATTTGTTGTATAAACAAAGCATCTACTGCAATTTTCGCACTCATATGCACAACTCCTTATGTTTAGGTAACTTTATAGTAGCATTTTTTGGAATAAGTAGAAATAAATATTTTCATCAGGTGTGTTGATTAACCATTTTTATCCACCTGATTAAATTAGAAGGATCTGATTTCCGCTACGGGCTACTCGCTTTGTCGCTGACGC
>NZ_JARVRU010000165.1:0-24084 GCF_030209535.1 Lysinibacillus sp. fls2-241-R2A-57 | reverse complement strand
CGATAAAAGAAGAAATATTATTTAGTGCAAATGAAAGTGTAACTATGTTAAATTCAACTATTGATAAAACCATTAGTGAAAAAATAAACGACATTAATGTTTATAGCGAGGAAATAGATTCTTCTATGTATTAACAGAAGGGAGCCGTAATATTAACCGATTTTCATCATTATATGAAGATGAATCCAAATGTTTCAAGCATTTATCTTGGAACAAATGAGAGGAAAATATTTCTAGAACCTAAATCGAATATTACGGATTACAATGTTTTAGAAAGAGATTGGTATAAAAAGGATACGGCTTTAAAGGGAGAAATTTTAATAACGAATCCTTATATTGATGCATTTACTGGAGAGATGGTTGTAACAGTTGCTCGTCAGCTAAAGGACAAATCTGGGGTAGTGTGTCTAATCTGATAATTACAATTCGCCGTAAAATAAAAATTAGCAATTAGCAATTAGCAAAAAACATTTTACAATATTATAAGTAAATCAAAAAAGATTTCTTTTATTTTTTATAAAGGAACAGAGGAGGTTTTATGTATGACAACAAGAATTGCAATTATAGAAGATGAAGATAATATCCGTGAAATATGCAAACGGTACTTAGAAAGAGAAGGATATGAAGTATACACCGCTGAAAACGGAGAAGAAGGTTGGAATTTATTTCAGCAATATCAACCAGATCTCATTGTTTTAGATTTGATGATGCCGAAAAAAGATGGATGGGAACTATGTGAGGAAATTCGCCAACACTCTAATGTTCCTATTATTATTTTGACTGCAAGGGGAGAAGAAAGAGATCGAATTTTGGGATTAACAATAGGCGCGGATGATTATGTAACAAAACCATTTTCGCCTCGTGAATTAGTATTAAGGGTACAAATTGTATTACGAAGAGGCAATCAAGCAACAATACAAATGCAAGAACCAGTATCAGAGATAGTAAGATTCCAAGATTTAGAGATTCACTCAACAAAAAGACGTGTATTTGTTTGTGGGCATGAAATTGAGTTAACAGTGAAAGAATTTGAGGTACTTCATATAATGGCAAAACATCCAAGACAAGTATTTTCAAGATCCCAACTTCTGGAACAAATTTGGGATTTTGATTATGTAGGGTGCACAAATACAGTAACAGTTTTAGTAAGTCGCCTACGAGAGAAATTAGATAAACATACAACAAAGAATCGTTGGATTCATACAGTTTGGGGTATAGGTTATCGCTTTGAGCCAGATGGAGGAAATGAAATATGAAGTTACGTTATCAATTGTTGTTGATGAATTTATTAAGTACGGGTATTATGTTAATCTCTATCTGGTATAGCGAAAGAAAAATGTTACTTAGACCAGAACAGACACGGTTATTTATAGGAATCGTGGTGGTAGCACTCATTATTTCAACGATTATTTACTGGTTAATGACACGTCCCATTATGAGATCTATCCAAAATTTAATTGCATTAACCAAACAATTTAGTGATAGACATTTTGAAACGATATACATTATAGGGAAAGAACCGGAAGAGTTTAAAGAATTAGCCACAGCTTTTCAAGAAATGGCAAAAAAATTAGAAGAAAGCTTTACTAAGTTAGAAAAAGGAGAAAAAGAACGTACTGAACTGATTGCGAATATTTCACATGATTTACGAACGCCTCTTGCTAGCATACAATTGATGATAGAAGCGTTACAGGATGGCTTAATTGCAGATGCTGATATGAAAAAACAGTATCTAACGACAATTCTAAACGAAATACAACGATTAAATGGACTAATTAATGATTTATTTGAACTGTCTAAGTTAGAACTTGGACAAGAAGCATTTAATCCAAGTTTAATACATATAGATAGTATTCTATTAAAAGTAATAGATTCACATGCTATCCTATTGAAAGACAAAGAGATTGATTTGCAATTACGTGTTTCAGATACATTACCAAAACTTTGGGTTATGCCATGTAAAATAGCCCGAGTAATCAATAATTTGTTACATAATGCGATTCGTCATTCTCCTACATGTGGTATAATTGAGTTAATTGTAGAGGGAAATAAACAGAAACAGCAAATTATATTCACTTTGCGTGATGAGGGGAATGGGATTTCCTACGATGAACAACTTCGTATATTTGAACGCTTTTTCAGAACAGATCCATCAAGAAGTTCACAATCTGGGGGATCTGGACTTGGACTCGCTATTGCAAAATCACTAGTGGAAATGCATAAAGGAGAAATTGGTGTTCGGGACCGTCCAGATGGAAAACAAGGATGTGAATTTTGGTTTACTCTTCCCGTCATATCAGAAAAGAAATAGATATAGAAAAAGAATCCCTTATTTTAGGGATTCTTTTTTGTTAAAGCTTGCTCATACAAACGATCTGCACATCAATTCATCTTTGAGATACAGATCATTTGCATGATAATTTTTCACACGTGTTGATTAACCAAAATTATACAGTCGGTGAATGATTTATGTCCCGATGAAATATCAGGATTTCTTTCACCCAGATTCGCCATTCTAGTGGCAGGGTAGCACAAAGAAACAGGCGTGTGAAACCTGCGAATGATAGGGGTTTTGTGTTATTTTTATTAATTCCTCGTGTGTGAAGAAATTTCAAACAAACATAGGCAATAATAATACTAATATAACGGATGAGCAAAAAGACATCCTGATATTAGACCAGCTTATGAGGATTTATTATCAAAGGGATGAAATTACGTAGGACTACTAATAACCAACTCACAAAATATCAAAAAAATATTAATAACTATCAAGAAGATCTATTAAAATATGAAAATTTGTACCCAGAACAAGTAATGGCCATGAACAACGTTTCTTCAAATATCGAAGTTTTTGCTGAAAACCTTTACTAGGAGAAGGAATGGTCACAACATGTAGAAATAATTAATTCAATTAGCAACGACATTGCAAAACTCAATACACCACTTATAAAGTTATTACACTCTAATCAATTAGATTATCAAATAGTCCGTCAGAATGATTTGAATATCATAAAATTTTAAAATGGAGGGTGTTAGTTATGAAAATAAAATCATTTTTTCAGGGAAAAAATGCCAGTCTTGATCAATTAACAGAAGTCGAAATCTCAGGACCTAAAAGAGCGCTAGAAAGATTAGAGGAGCAGGGTTCGACCGAGATATTGTCGCGTCGTGAACAAATATTAAATAATGCAACAACTTCAATTATACCAATGAATGAAGCTAATCACGATTTGCCCTTAACGATAGAAAATGGTCCTTCTTTGAATACACCTGTCATTAAAGGTCCTTTAATCCTGGAAGAGCATGAAAACTATACAAAAGAAAGGCTTAACCTCTCAACTGAAGGAGAAGGATTCCCGTCTCCAAGTGTTGAAGAGGTAACCCAAATAACACATATGAAATATGGAAACGATGAACACAATTATAATCCCGCGTTTCCTGTCCAATCTGTATCAACAATAAATGAACTTAATCATTATGAAATAGAAGAAGATCTTGATAAAGAAGCTGATGATGTTATAGAGCAAGACTATGACCCATTTGATGAGAGTTTATCAGAAACAGGATTTACTGAAGTAGAGGTTACTTTTATCGATGGAAAAAAGATGAGTTACTTATTTAATATCGGAAAATCTAAATTCGAGCAACAATGGCTTGATGAAATCTATTCCGTTGGAGTATTTACTGCAAAAGACATTTACGGCAACTTAGTTACTCTTTCACCTAAGGGCAAAGATAATAATGGTGTTGCATTTAACATCAAAGAAGGTACTTTACCTAAGTGACCAGCAAAAGGACCCAATGCGTTTAAATCCTTCCGGTACTGCAATTAATAGCACCGTACAACAAGTAGCAGGAGCAATAGGCACAGCTGTATTTGTAACAGTGATGACAACATATGAAAAAACACGAATAACTTAGCTAAAAGGTACGATGAATCAAACACTATTGCAAAAACAAGCATTGCTCGATGCAATTAACCGTACATCTTTCGTAACGATTGGTTTAGTTGTTGCAACACTTTTATCTGTCATGATTCGTAAACGTATTTGTGAGGAATAAAATGAGTACAATTTTTATATTTGACTAAAAAATTAGTCCAAGAATTACTCAACTTTGAATATTTAGAAACATTTTAACCGGTTCCCTGTACGTTAAGGAACCGGTTATTTATATTTGTCTTACTTGAGAGAGTAGCCGGAGCAATCTCAAAGGAGAGTATCAAATATTTTCTTATATGTAAAGGTGAAGCCATGAATGGATTGGCAAGAGCCTTATTCTTTGGAAAACGAGGAGAATTACAGGAACAAGGACTGCAAGATCAACTACAACGTGCTAGCGCCTTAAACATCATAATTAATGCCATTAATGTATGGAATACCGTATATCTTACCGAAGCAACAAAACTGTTGAAGGAAAAAGGGAATTTGCAAGAAGATTTACTAAAACATATTTCGCCATTGGGATGGGAACATATTAATTTTCTGTGAAAACACCTTTGATATGAAAAAAATAGCAAGCTTAGACTCACTCCGTCCTCTTGTTCAATAAAATCCAAGCCGATGATTCCTTAGCGTATGTTTTCCGCGTTTTGCTGGTAGGATCCCATCCCCATCAACTTAAGAATCAGAATTACCCCAAACCGAAAAAATGAGCTTTTTGTTACAAGCTAGCACAAAATTTCCGTTTAGGGGATACTTTAAAATTTTAGCTTGACGGCTATGAGGTATCATAGTGACCCCTTATACATAAAAAGTGAAAGTTTCTTCGATAAAATCGAAGAAACTTTCACTTTTTTATTATGAGAGAGCTTTTTTCTATTTTTATTGTCCTTTTTTAACTTCTGGTTCAACTGTATAAGTGTAACCTTCGTTAGTAGTAGTGTAATCTTCGTCAGTAGATTTGCCATTTTCAGCAACCGTACCGTCAGATTGAACAGCAAGTGCTCTAGGTTGCTCTACAATAGGTTTTACAGATACAGAGAACTGTGTTCCATATTCAGCTGAGTATTTACCTTTTCCTTTTAAAGTAACTTTATCAGACAAACCATCTGAATACTCATAGACAGGGCTTACATTAAAAGCACTAGTCTTGGTATTGCTATATCTAAAAGCGTCATACCATAAATTCTGAAGATTATTATTGCGCTTTCGAGAACCATCTTCATAATTAACTGTTCCTGTTATAGTAGAGGTAAGGTCTACATTTCCATCTATTTTAACGGTATTTAAAATTACAGAAACCTCTACAGCTGAATGTGCAGGAACTACGATATTTTGTGGGCTAGCGGTATAAGTATAACTTTCAGTCTTTGTAGTTTCATTTGTATTTGAGAAATTATATTCAGTAGATATTTCAACACTTGTCTCTCCAATAACAGGAATACCAAACGATGCACTAGCAGTTACTCCTAAGTTAAATCCATGTGTAGTGGAACTAGAAACAGAATGTTCAATTGTCTTTGAGAATTCATTTGTAGTGAAAGTTTGATCACGATCCGTATTATTCCTGAAAACTGTCTTCCCTACGAATAAAGTTTTTGCATTAGTAATAGGAGAACCATCTTCTTCTACAGACGTTTTAACTACCTTATTAAGAACAAACTGTGGATTTTTATAATTCTTATACTGTTCAACATTATTTTGAAGCATGCTAAACATCTTTTTGAAGGGCTCATCCCAATTTTCTATATAAGGGTTTTCTTGTCCTGCTGCGATAGGGTTAACTTGAGGTGTACTTGCTGCACTCGCTGAAATTGGGGATGCGAATGCAAATGAAGTACCAATAACTCCAATCATAGCAAGTGATAAAATTTGTTTAGTCTTCTTGTTGTTTTTTAGCATATTACTAGCTCCTTTTTTGAGATTATAAAATTTGTATTTATAACAATCGAATTTACTATTATTCTATAAAATAAAGTGAATTCTACTTGTTGATAAGTTTATATTAGTTTATATATCTTTCGAAATCCTTTCATAAGTATTACAAAAGTCTTGCAAAAATATAATAAAAGAGTGTCGCCACATTGCTATCCAGCTCAGAGGGGTCACTATACATGCCCTTCAACTTAAGAAATTTTAATACCCTTAAATACAAAAAAACGTTATCCTTTCTAAACAAGCTAGATTAGAAAGGATGGCGTTTTTTATGAATCTCTCAATTCAAGATGAACTACAACCATTTGTGGAAGAATTACAACGATATGTTACACCTGTATTTTTAGAAGAACTTGCAAGAGAAATAGGGTTTGTAAAACGAAAACGCAAGTTTTCTGGCTCAGACTTAGCTACTATTTGTATTTGGGTGAGTCAACGGGTGGCAAGTGATCCCCTTGTTCGATTATGTAGTAGGCTTCATGCAGCGACAGGCCCTTTAATCAGCCCTGAGGCTTAAATAAACGCTTAAATACAAAAGCAGTTTTGTTTTTACAACATATTTTTTCTTTACTGCTACAACAAAAAGTATGTGAACAAACGCAAATTTCTAACCACCTCTTCTCTTATTTTCAACGAATTCGTATCCTAGATGCCACCGTATTTCAAGTGCCAAATACTTTAGAGAATGTATATCCAGGCTCTGGAGGATGTGCCCAAACAGCTGGAATCAAAATTCAATTAGAATATGATTTGCACAGTGAAGAATTTCTTAACTTTCAAGTTGGACCAGGAAAAAAATAATGACAAAACATTTGGTATGGAGTGCTTAGATACTTTACGACCAGGAGATTTATGTATTCGTGATTTGGGTTATTTTTCATTGGAAAGGAGGCCTATGCAAGTCAGTGGAGGGGTACCGTCAGGAAAATGCGGATTTACAACGTTAAGTAAATTTAATGTGAAAAAGCCGGATTCCAATAGCTATGGAATCCGGCTTTCATGACGGCTTTTAATAAAACTCGTTATTCAACTATCGCGTGTTCGTTAGCTTAAGGTACTTCCGCGATATGAGTAAACGAAGCAAACGAGGTCATTATTTACTTTTATTTAAAGGAACGACTAATTCTAATTCCTTTATTTCTTCACTAAATCCTTCACTATTTTGTCGACTTGGCTTGAGTGTAAATGATTTTGGTATCGTATCCATTGGAGGCAGTGTCAGTACCATATGATGACCATAGTTCCCAACTGCCATGCCTGATTGTAGTTTCAGTTTATCATATACCTGACCATTATCATCGACTACAGAGAAATCAAACCATGGCCAAGTATCGTTTTTATCCATTTCAGCAGGGTAATCAATCGTTAGGTCTATTCTGGTTGATAGCGGTGAAAAGGTTACTTTATCCGCTGTTAACTTATAAACTTCATCTACCGTTTTAGTTGTAACCTTTGGATAAAACTCAAACACATCGCCTTTTATTTTTTTAAGTGGGAAAGCCACCTTCAACTTGCCCTCATAGCCAAATAAGTTTTCTCCATGGACCTCAATCTCAATGTTATCGCCAAATTCATTAAATTTAGAGAAGGTAAATTGATGATGTTCAATTATTGTTTTCGAGTTTAAGTCGTCCTGACCTGTTGAACCAATCGCTGGTTTAATTTCTTGTTGTCCATTAATTGTTATATAGCTAAAGCCGGCCTTTTCTTCTTTCATCGAAAGTTCTTTTTGACCTGTGTAAACTACCGTTACGATTAACCGGTTTCCATCATAAGCTGCTTCTTTTACAGTCATTGTTAAGCCGTTTTTACTATCTTGTTTATCAATTACTGTCGTAAGTTGATCGTGTTCAATTTTCTCTGAGGCAATGTCTCTAAAATCTTTATAAATTGGACCAATTAGGGGGATATTTGATAAGGCTTCCGCCATGCCTGTTGAAACAAATCCAGAACCAAGCAAAGTTAGACATAACCCACATGCAACCAAGATTGACTGTTTTGTGGTTCTTCCTACTTTTCTTTTTTTCTTAGCTTGAAAGATAGCCGTCTTCTCCCTTGCCATTAGCTTTTCAACAGGTACATTAATGTTGTCGATAGATCGATTGAATTTGTCTTTATTCATAAAGATAGCCCTCCTTTAAAATGGGTCTTAGCTCTTTTTTCGCTCGATTTAAGTGTGATTTCACGGTTCCCTCCGGATAATTCATGATGGTGGCAATTTCCTTAATGGACAGATCGTGATAATACCTCAACAAAATAATGGTCTTAACAGTAGGATTTAAGAAATTAAAGGCTTCTGATAAATCCATCGAATGCATGATAAAATCAACATTTTCAGAAGCGATTAATTCAGTAAAGATTTCCTCATTATCTGTAGTAAAATGGCGGGACTCTTTACGAATAAAATCAATGGATTTAAATACTAGAATTTTTGTAATCCAACTCGAAAAACTTTCAGGCTTTTTTAATGTCTTTATGGAAATATAGGCTGTATAAATTGTTTCCTGATAGACATCAAGAGCATCTTGTTCATTTCTAACATATGCATAGGCTGTTCGGTACAGCTTTTGTCGAACAGAACCAATCAGTTGTTCAAATGCTTCATCATCACCTTTTTTTGCTTTTTTCACTAATTTTGCTAGATCCATTTTGGTTCTCCTCTCCGTTACACAATAAAGTCGAATGAGGAAGTAAATCGGTTGCAAAATAATTAAATGTATTAAAATTGTTATCCATTATCTTTTTCCATTTCCTTTAGCCTACGATAAAATGCCGCCTGGCTGATTCCCTAACGTTCCGTAGATTGGGATATCCCAACAAACGATAATGAGATTGATAGCATTATGTAATTGTTTCGCAATCGGATTCCACTTATTCTTATAATCCGCGTTTGATGAATGGTTCTCGCTTTCTGTTGAACATTCACTAAGAGTGTCTTCCTCGTTGCTATCGTTTGTACTTTCACCTGAAAGTGGATTAAATAATTTTATTGGCTTGAGGTTAGCCATTTCTATAAAATCTTTACCAGCTGTACGGCCACAGAAAAAGGCCAATGCTAAACTAAAGGCGCTCGCTGAAGAACTGCACCCTACACATGAAATTCGTGATGTATCCGTGACCGAGCGCTATATCGATGAATCCATTTATCAAGCGTCTTCTTGGCCCGCACCACGAAGAATCGTTATTCAATCGATTCGCCCAGCTGGTGAACTGTTCTTTTCTCATGCTTTTTTTGTGACGAATTTGAGTGAAACTTTCTCACCACAAGCCATTGTTGAATCTTATCAACAACGAGGTACGATGGAAAATTTCATTAAAGAAGCGAAGAACGGTTTTGGTTTCGATCAGATGAAAAGTCATGATTTCATTGTTAACGAAGCACGCATGATGTTAAGTCTGCTTACCTATAATTTTACAAACTGGCTCCGTACACTAGTTTCCCAAAGCGCTACAAGGGTATTCAAATCCAAACAATTCGCACGCGCCTCATTAAAGTGGCAAGTAAACTAGTGAAATCTGGACGCTCAATGTACTTTAAATTGTCTTCTAGCTTCGTGTATGCACACTTCTTTTGTGACGTACTGACCCGGGTGCAACAATTAGAAATCAAATAACCTTTTTTAAAAAATCGACATCGCACCAAGGAAGGAGTCTGCCCAAAAAACGAATTTCTTTCCATTTGCTTTCTATTTCTTCTTTCCTGAAGCATAGATTCACAAAAAAACGAGACTACTATAAAAAAACTCATGAAAATCCACAAACTTTAAATAGCTATGAATAATTCAGGTTCACGGCAATTTAAAGTTTTTTTCTTCTCTAAAATTTTCTTCAAAATAATCCTCCTTTTTTCTCATGGGTTTGGTGTATAGATAGAATGGTGTTATAGTCCTGTTGAACTTGTCTATATGCAATTCTTATAAGTAAATCATTCAATTTTCGAATTTTATTCCAAGTATTTCCTGGTTATTTGCATCTGTAAGAAACGTCAATGCCCGTAAAAGGATGTAAAGAGCTGCAATTCCATGTGATAATAGGTAGACATGAGTATGATGTAAAGAGAGAGGTGTATGTTGTGAGGAAGCTAGCACATGAAATGCACCGATAATTCCGATGCATTTTACTTAAGCATAATCAGTTATTCTAATATATAACCCGATACGATCCGGCAATCGCGAAAGCAGCAGTACGTTATTTTAGGCAATATGAATACCTAGATTGTGAATGGTTTATAGGAACAGAAGTCAGTTTTTTAAACGAATTTATTCAATTTGAAAGGCTGTTTTCTCAAAAACTGTTGCTATTCAACTAACGAAGCAGCGCGACAAGTTTTGTTATAAGCACTAATGTGTGAAAATACAAGGGATTTCTTAGGAAATCCTAACTTTATAACCGAGGATAGGAATGACAAAACCACGTATTTTGAAACTATCCCATTAATACTCCTGCATGCGTCATAATAGACAGATTATGGGGTCTGAAGCTCAGGTGAAGTCGGCAGAACAAAGGCTGAAGCCACTCCTCACGGTAAAGGTATGCCAATGGATATGCCGGATGGCTGAAAAACTAAATATGGTGAGAATTTTCTTGTGGAAAAGAACAGACAAACTTCCGAATGTAAGGGTCTATAGTTAGAACATAAGGAAACTTGTGTACCATCCAACGATGGAGTGAGTGACGTGGAGTAAAAATTGCATCTATGAAACACGTTATACCGAACAATGGCGGCATCCAGCTCACAGGCTTACAGGAAGCACCTAAGTTTAGAAAAAAATATAGCTAGGTTATGAGGGACTTGGAAAATAAGGAACGTTGAATCAAGGTCTGTCACCCGAAACGGTTGCTATAAGCGATATGGCGAAATGCATTTGTCCTTATGAGGGTAGGGGTACGACCAGTGAAACCTCTGTAATGGAGTTGGAGGAGCAGCCCCAAGTCTAGCGAAAAGTAATAATTATTTTTCAACTGTGCATTGCACCGATCGGGTAAGAACGTGGGAACATCACTTCAAAGAGGAATGATGCCACAGTGCAAGCTCTACGATATTGGGATTATTACGGGATGACAGACACCTTTACAGACTTACATCAACGAGCCAAAAATAAAGAATCATTCCATCTGCTATACGATATCATCACATCGAGGAACAATATTTTATTAGCGTATCGAACAATTAAGTCAAATAAAGGGTCGAAGACCCCTGGAACAGATGGTAAAACTATTGTAGACATAGAAAAACGTTCGGAGAACGAATTAGTAGAAGAAATACAAAGTAAGCTTAAAAATTATCGTCCTAAGAAAGTTAGGCGTAAGCTAATCGAAAAAGATAATGGTAAGATGCGCCCACTAGGTATTCCATGCATTCTTGATAGAATCATACAACAATGCTTTAAACAAGTGTTAGAGCCGATTGCAGAAGCTCACTTTTTCAATCATAGCTATGGATTTAGACCTTTACGGTCTACTCATCATGCGATGGCGAGAATTCAATTTCTAGTTAATCAGTCGAAACTCCATTACGTCGTAGATGTTGATATAAAAGGGTTTTTTGATAATATCAATCATACTTTGCTTATTAAGCAATTATGGAATTTAGGTATTCGTGATAGACAGGTCCTAGCCTGTATATCCAAGATGTTAAAAGCAGAAGTGGATGGAGAAGGTATCCCAACAAAAGGTTCTCCACAAGGCGGCTTGCTTTCGCCACTATTGTCTAATATTGTACTGAATGAATTGGATCAATGGGTAGCGAATCAATGGGAACTATTCTCTCTTCATAAAAACTTGAAAACTAGAGAAGGTCAACTTCTTGCAAAGAAGCGCACTCACTTAAAAGAAGGCTACATTGTTAGGTATGCCGATGACTTTAAAATCATCTGTCGAGACTGGAAAACTGCTGAAAAGTGGTATCATGCTGTTAAGCTTTATCTAAAGGAACGTTTAAAACTTGATATTTCACCAGAAAAATCGAAGATTATTAATCTACGCAAGCATGAGTCTGCTTTTCTTGGTTTCACAATACGTGCCAATCGTAAAGGGAAAAAGCGAGTTGCACATACGTTTGTCAAAGCCGAAAAGATGCAGAAAATTAAGGCGGATGCAAAGAAACGAATAGAAATACTCCGAACATCGCCAACTACTCAGAATGCCATGCGCTTTAATAGTTTTGTCTTAGGGTTACACAATTATTTTAACAGAGCTACTCACGTCAACTTAGCGTTCTCACGACTTGCCTACGAAATAGGTGCATCTATGTACAATCGTCTTAAATCTGTCGGTAAATATGAACATCCCAACAATCCGCCACCTGTCTATAAAAAGTTCTATGGCTTAGGCTCTAAAACTTATAAAATTGCCGGGGTATACCTCTTTCCTCTCGGGATCATCAAAACTAAAAATGTGATTGGTTTTACTCAGAGTATAACCCCATTTACCCAAGAAGGTCGAGTACAAATAACCACACGGTTGAGTATAGACATAAGACATGAAATCGTATTGTTAATGGAATCAAAAATACCGACACGAAGTGTCGAATATATGGACAATCGGATTAGTAGATACAGTATGATGAAAGGGAAATGTGAAATAACTGGCATGTTCCTACAAGCACAAAACGTATACTGCCACCATTATATACCTAAGCATCTTGGGGGAAGCGATAAATTCGATAACTTACGTATCCTCCAAAAAGAGGTACATAAACTAATCCATGTGACCGACAAAATTAAGGCGAATACTCTAATAAAAGTTTTGGGCATCACCGAATCGATGTTAAAGAAAATCAATAAATATCGAGAAAAATGTGAGCTAGAAATAATAAACTAACCCAAATCAACAAGAGTAACTTGAAACTTATAATTAATAATACCATCGCTAGATGGAACGCGGAATGCTTGGAAACTGGCACGTTCCGTGTGGAGTAGGGGAAAAGCTGGAGATAACTTCAAATGCTTACCTATTACTAACGGTTAGTTGTGCGAAATGTTCCTAGCTCAAATGGAGAATGGTCACATTACTCTGGTAAAGCTAGGCAGTTCCTTTCGGAATTGAAGGGTTATATCGAAGAATCAAACGAAGAGGTAACGCTCGGAAGGGTTCTCTCTTAGTCGAATAGCACTTGTTTAGTAAGAATGAAAGTGTTATAAGCTCGGAGAAAAAGCGTGAGAATTTACCGTAACAGTTCGGCTGACGAAAGCCTACCCGCGGTGGTGGTGTAAATCATGATGCTTGAGTTGAATGAATATGGGGAGAATGCGAATGAACCTAAAAGAAAAGGTTAAGCTGACAAACTTCTGAATGTACGGGTCTATACTACGATACATAGAAATGTGTATGTCACCAAATTGTGAGGTTAGATGTGGGTGAGTAAGACTAGCTAATATGAAAATCCATTGATACGTTACAGGCGAATGAATGCTAACAGGCTTACAGGAAGCACCTAAGTTCATTCCATAATAGATATAATTCAACATTGTAAGCTGATAACGTGGAGGGTTTACTCTTTTTGAAGCGTTGCGAAGGAAAATAATCGTAAGATTAGCGGTTATATAACTTTACTTTATATCAGTGAAAGTGGTGGCACAGTACCGTTGAAGCGTGTAATGAACGAGGAGGGATAGCCACTAGACTAATGAAGAATTACTTAATCATGCTTGGCAAATCTTTATTGGTTAATAAGGTTCTCGTGAGACTAAAAGAGGTTTACCTTCCAGGGGAGGCACCGACTTATTGAAACGGAAGAATTGAGACATAGAAGGTATTTTGATATCAGAAGTGTTGATGATTAAGTGAATTGGATTAGTTGGAACGCCGTATGCGGTGAAAGTCGCACGTACGGTGTGGACAGGGGGAAAAGCTGGCGATAATTTCAAAGGCTTACCTATCTGTATGAACAATAATGTGTTGAAGTTTATTTTGAAACAACAAATATTTGAAACGGATTATGGGATTTGGATTCTTATGAATCGAAAATGAATATGGTATAATATGTATTAAATGTAAAACGGAGTTGTGCTGAAATAAATAATCTAAAATTGCCAGGAGGATTGAGTGTATGAGAAGGAATACTATTTTTGCATAGCAAAGGCTATTGCACAATAAAATAATTGAAAATAGCCTTTGCTCTTCCTAAAAGAAATATTAAAATTTAGGAGTGCAAAAATGAGCTATAAAAAAGCAAAGCATATACTACCAGCTGAGTTGGTGGAGTTAATACAGAAATATGTTGATGGTGAATATATTTATATCCCTCGAAGAGAAGATAATAAAAAAAGTTGGGGGTCCAGTACTTCTACAAGAAAAGAATTGGATTTGAGAAATTCTAATATTTATAACGATTATCTATCGGGGTTGGATATGGCTACGTTGGGTGGAAAGTATTATTTGTCATCTAAGAGTATACAAAGAATTATACTAACAGAAAAAAGAAACAGAACGAACTTTTGAAATAAGCCAATGTGGTTTTTTACCGCATTGGCTTATTTTCTTTTATGAAACAACTATGAGGTTTTTTCAAGTAAAGTAATCCACTTATAATCAAATCAACACCTATAAAAAGAATAATAAAAAAGGAGAAATGAATAATGAGTTTGTATATTACGAAAGAAATAAATAAAGGAGATAAACAGAAAATTAATGATGAGCTTTATAAGTTTAATTTAAAGCATTTTCCAGTAGATTTAAGAGGTCGATATGAAGAAATCAATTTATTTATTAAAGACGAAAACAGCATTGTACGTGGCGGTATACTCGCTGAAGTATGTTGGAATTGGTTAGAAATTCACACCTTTATAATAGATGAAGATATACGAAAATCGGGAACTGGAACGAGATTATTAAAAGAGCTTGAAAAGATAGCTTTAGAAAAAGAATGTGATTTCATAAAGGTAGATACGTTAAGTTTTCAAGCGTTAGGTTTTTACGAAAAAAATGGATATAAAGTGTTTGGGAGTTTAGATAACGTCGGTAGAGATTATAAACATTACTATTTAAAAAAAGATTTAAATAAATGTTAATCTAATAGAATAGGAAGGGAAAGCTTCCGTTCTACCCCGGCTACTATCAATCTATAAATTGAATAAAAAATAGTCAACCAGATTTCTCTTGCTGACCTTATAATACGATCGGGTGCTTTAGTCAAGTGGAGCAAAGTCTTTTAAGACATTGCTCCTTTTACATTTAAAAGTACTTCTGATAATACTTTTTCCTTAGCCTCCCGCTTAATTGAGCGTAGATCCTAGTTGTTTCGCTTTTCTCGTCCCCATAAGACTTTGTATGACTTCTATGGGAGCTCCATTGTTCAACAAATGAGTTGGATAGCTGTGTCTAAGTTGGCGTGGATGAATTTCTTTATTGATTTCAGCACGATTTGATATCCGCTTGATGATGTATCGCATTTGGGCAACACTCATTTTATGTGGCTGTCTTACTGTCACAAAGATGGCAGGATTATTGTCAGTACGGCTTTCAATATAACGTTTAAGCCATATGTCACAACGCGTATTAAAATAAACCTCCCTTTCCTTATCACCTTTTCCTCTAACTATTGCGGATTGATTGGACCAATTAATATGGTTCTTTTCTAACGCAACTATTTCTCCAATTCGGCAACCAGTAGAAAACATGAATTCGAAAATCGCTTTTTCCATTGCGGAATGACAGGATTCACGGAGGTGTTCAATCTCCCGTTCGGTTAAATACTTGGGTATCCGCTTTCCTACTTTCGGTTCTTTAATTTTGGAAGTTGGATTCTTACTCAGGTATCCTTCTTCATGAGACCAACGAAAAAATGATTTCATAAAGCGGATACGGTGTGCAAGACTGGCTGGTTTTAAGTGCTTGCCGGATATAGCAAGAAAAGATAACTCATTTTGAATATATTGAGCAACAGGTCAATTAACTATATTTGATTTTCTTTCGATTTAGGACTGCTTTTGGACCAAAAGCCTTCCACAGCTGTGATAAGAAGAAAACTAAAGGACCAAGTAAAAGAGGTTATATTCGTAAGGATTGTTGCTTTTGAAAAAGCCGTAAATTAATTTACTTTTTATTGTATAAGCAAGAACTTGTTTTGTTAAGAGGCGGTATTCTGCTATTGAGTTTCCAAGGGGAGATCAACTCATATTAAGATTATTATATGAAGGTGGATTAAGAATTGGAGAAGCCGTTAATTTATGGATTGAAGATGTAAATATAATGAGTGCTCTATTCGAGTAAGAAAGTCAAAAACTATGGATATAAAAGGTCATTCAGCTTATTCTATTCTTTTATAAATGAAATTCACTAATTGGGTTAAAATTAATGAATTAACAAGAAATGTAGTAGACTTTATCGGATATTTAAGAAAAATCATTCATACGTTTAAATTATTTAACATTTGAGAGTTAAATTGTGTTAAATGTATTGGTTAAATCAATAACAAAAAATGTTGGTGATGATTTTGAAGAATTTATTCAATGAATAGGATTTTTGATAGAAAGGTTGAATGATATAAGTATTTAAAGCTCCATAGTGGTTATCAAATTCAATAAATTAAGCAATATTAACAAAAACAAAAATAACATAGTTTATGATTTCGTAAATGTTCATTTAGTAAACGTATTACAACTGTAAGAAAAATACATAAAAAAATATCAAAGAAAATAATAAGAAATCAGTACATTTAAAGGATAATATTCCGATACTTAATAATGTCTAACGTCTATATTTACAATAAATCCATTTTTCTGGAATACGCAAGTTCAAAGTCTAACTTTATACAAAAATTCGAATAATAATTAATCCTCATTCTTTAGAAAGTAAAAGCTCTATTAAACAGGAGGTTATTTGAATAGTAATACTCGAATAACATTAGGAAATCGAAAAAAATAGAAAATTTATTATTGTAATAGAGCATTAAGAGCTAGTAACAGGAGGAACAAAATGAGAAATTTTTTCGAAGACCAGTACATAAATATTGATCAACAACTAATAAACATAGTCAGTGAAATTAGTGAATATAAAGGTATGTTGACCGCTTATCAAGAGCAAAAACCTGATATATTCACTAGTCTTGAAAAAGCTATACCCCTACAATACATAAAAAACTATATTTCAGTTTATGAGGATATAAAAGTTTCAAATAAGCGATTAAAGGAACTTATTTTAGATGATATGATACCCCAATCAATTTCGGAAGATGCGATATTTTGTTATTATGAAACTTTGGCTCTTGTACATAAAAAATCTTGTACTTTTTCTATAAGTCCAGATACTATACAAGAATTACATTTTCAATTAATTCATTATAATACCTCTGACAGTGCAAAATGGCGGCAAAAGCCATTTTCTATCCTAGGAATTCCGGAAAAAGGGATGCACACGATTTGTTATCGCCCTCTTCCGCCTGAAAATATTCCACAGGCTGTAGAACAATTATGCAACCAGTACAATTTATTAAACAGTAAAAAAGAGTTACCTACACTTATATTAATAGCTCGTTTTATATTGAATTTTTATTGCATAATCCCTTTTAGTCAAGGTAATGGTAGATTAACACTTATGTTAATGCAATTACTATTAGTAAAAAGCGGATATACATTTGTAAAATATGTTTGTTTAGATGAATATATAAAGAAAAGAGAATCAGAATACTATGAAGCCATATTTAAATCATCGCTTAATTGGTACTGTAATGGGCATAATATTAGCTTCTGGTTACAAGAGTTCTTAATGATTATTTTAGAGGTTTATAAAGTTCTACATTGCAGAGTATTGGGTTCTATATGTAAATATACAAAGGTAGAGCGAATTCAAAATTTCATTCATAATCAAAAACAACCTTTTACAAAAGAATGCATTCGAAGCATTTATCCAGATATAGCAGAAAGTACAATTAGTAAAACTTTAACTAATTTACAATTATTAGGTAAAATTAAACTTATTTCAAAAGGAAGAAATGCGCGCTGGATGAAAGTCTAATCTTAATCTAACCCTTTTCAAATCGGGGCTAATAAGTTCCTACTAAACAAATCAATAATCTAATCTAAGAACCAATTGCCCATCTTAAATAAGCAATTGGTTCTTTACGATTCAATCTAGAAACATGGAAAATCTCAAAAGTGCCTTGTAACTACAAGTCAAGGATACCCCTCAGTAATGAAAATTAAGTAGGTACCATCTCACAGTTAATATCTATTAACAAAAAAGTCCCATTGGGATCAATATGTCAAACCTTTAAAGAATTACTCCAATTCACTTAATTCCCCCATTATTAACAAAATTATGTCAATATTTAGTCGTCTGACAACTGAATTTCGCTTTATTGTGACATCATCATATCAATATTGCTATTATTAATCTATTTTCAGAATCAAAATAACGGGAAATAACATATTCTAAACATAATTTAGGTTATTTTCGCTGTTATTTGCTAAAAACTGTGTCTATGACTAAGATTTACATCATAGGAAATAGAAAGAATCTTTCCTGAACTTAAGTAAGTTAGGGGTGCTCAAAATGTAAAATAGAACGTATGAATTATTGTGAAAAATATCAAATAGGGAGGTAAATAGAATGAAAAAGAAATTAATTACAGGATTGGTGATAACATCCATTGTTGCTACGGGAGTTATTCCAGTACATACTTTTGCAACGCCTATTGCTCAAGCAGAAATTCAAGAAGAGAACATGACTCTTTCTTCATCTTTAAGAAAATTAGGTGCACAATCTAAATTAATCCAAATGTATATCGACCAATCTTTAATGAAACCTAATGTACAGCTAGATGAAGTACCAGCTTTAAATACAGAACAATTCTTAATAAAACAAGATATGAAAGAATGGTCGTCGGAACTTTATCCAAAGTTAATTCTAATTAATTCTAAAAGTAATGGATTTGTCACTAAATTTCATAGCTATTATCCAACATTAAAAGAATATGTAGATAACAAGGAAGATAAAGAAGGTTTCTTGGATAGACTGGAAGTCCTTCAAGAAATGGTTACGACAAATCAAGAAAATGTTCAATATCAAATTAATGAATTAACAGATCTTCAATTACAGCTTGATAAAAAACTTAAAGATCTAGATACTGATGTGGCAAAAGCTCTGGGAGTACTTAGTTTAGAAGGAACAGGGAAAATAGACAAGCTAAAAGGTGAAGTACTAGATACTAAAAAATCGATTCAAAATAATTTGCAAGAAATAGCATTTCTACCAGGAGCTTTAAATGAACAAGGACTTAAGATATTCCAAGAGATCTATAGTCTTTCAAAAGATATCATTGATCCAGCTGCTCAAATAGCAGCGGCAACGTATAACAAAGGAAAAGAAATTAACAACGCTATTTTAGAAGCAGAGAAAAAAGCAGAGAAAGAAGCAAAAGAAAAGGGTAAATCTGCTTTAGAAATTGAAGCTGTTAAAAAAGAAGCTCGTGAAGCAATTGAGAAAAATAATAAAGGTGAAATTGCTGCAGCAGCAGCTACAAAAGCGAAAGAGTATGACCTTATAAAAGCAATTGACCCGGAAAAAATCAAAAAAACATATAGTACCTTTGCTGAAGTTAATAAACTAAAGGCAGAACAACGAGCATATTTAGATGATTTAGAGCAACAAAATCAAAAATTATATGATTTAACAACGAAACTAACGATAGCAGATTTACAAAAATCAATGATTCTTATTATGCAACATGATTTGCATACATTTGCTAGCCAAGTGGATGTAGAACTTGACCTATTGAAACGTTATAAAGAAGATTTGAGTTTAATAAAAAGTAGTATTACAAAATTAAGTACTGATGCTGATACTACTAACAATCTATCTCAAAAAGATACATTAAGACGATTGAAAAATGTAATAAGTCAACTAGAGGAACAAACTGATAAATTTTAATACTCGTGAAATTAATAAAAGTGAAATTTGAAAATCTGTCGATGCTTGGGAGGAGATAATATGAAGAAATTACCATTTAAAGTGTTAACCGTGGTCACTTTGTCAACGGTTATAACCGCAACAAACAGTAGCGCTATTCAGGTATTTGCGCAAGAGCAGGTCGTTCAAGAACAAAAAATAGGAAATTATTATGCATTAGGGCCTGAAGGACTGAAGAAAGCGTTAGCTGAAACAGGGTCTCATATTCTTGTAATGGATTTGTACGCAAAAACAATGATTAAACAGCCGAATGTAAATCTATCCAATATTGATTTAGGTTCTGATGGGGGAGAATTAATCAAAAATATTCACCTTAATCAGGAACTGTCTCGAATCAATGCGAATTATTGGTTAGATACAGCGAAGCCAAAAATTCAAAAGACAGCACGTAACATTGTAAATTATGATGAACAATTTAATAATTATTACGACACATTAATAGATACTGTACAAAAGAAAGATAAGGAAGGGCTAAAAGAGGGTATTGGTGATTTAATTCGTACGATTGATACAAATTCAAAAGAAGTTACAGAAGTAATTAAGATGTTGGAAGCCTTCAAAACAAAGCTATATACAAATACTATAGATTTTAAAAATAATATTGGTGGTCCAGATGGGAAGGGTGGATTAACGGCAATAATGGCCGGAAAACAAGCATTGGTTCCACAACTCCAAACTGAAATTGAGAATCTACGTTCCACTCAAAAAGCACATTTTGACAATGTATTAGCATGGTCAATTGGTGGTGGATTGGGAGCAGCTATTTTAGTTATAGGAACTATTGCAGGAGCGGTAGTAATTGTTGTGACTGGCGGAACAGCAACGCCAGCTGTGGTAGGTGGCCTTACAGCTCTCGGTGCAGCTGGTATTGGTTTAGGAACAGCAGCTGGTGTTACGGCATCTAATCATATGAATTCCTACAACGAAATTTCGAATAAAATCGGGGAATTAACTATGAAAGCCGATTTTGCTAATCAAGCAGTTATTTCACTTACTAACGCAAAAGACACTTTGACATACCTATACCAAACAGTGGACCAAGCAATAATGTCTCTAACGAATATTCAACAACAATGGAATACAATGGGGGCAAATTATAAAGACTTATATGATAATATCGATCAAATACAAGATCATAAGCTCTCTTTAATACCTGATGATTTAAAAGCGGCTAAACAAAGTTGGAATGATATTCATAAAGATGCGGAATTTATTGCAAAAGACATTGCTTTTAAACAAGAAGATAATAATTAGAAAAAAATACATATAGGGAGGAATATAAAATGAATAAACAATCTCTTTACAAAGTACTCGCTGTATCGACATTTTTAACTTTAACAACAACCTCTGTAATCTCTCCAGTAGCAGCATTTGCAGAGACAAGTAAAATTGAGCAAACAAGCAATAGTGATACGTCTCTTTCAGGAAACGAAGTGAAGATGAAAGAAACCTTGCAAAAGGCGGGACTTTTTGCAAAATCTATGAATGCTTATTCTTATATGTTAATTAAGAATCCGGATGTAAACTTTGAAGGAATTAATATTAATGGATATACGGATTTACCAGGTAAAATTGTACAAGACCAAAAGGATGCAAGAGCACACGCTCTCACATGGGATACAAAAGTAAAAAAACAGCTTATTGATACATTGACAGGTATTATTGAATACGATACAAAGTTTGAAAATTATTATGACATAATTGTAGATGCAATAAATACAGGAGATGGAGAGACGTTAATAGAAGGGATTACAGATTTACGAGAAGAGATTCAACTAAATCAAAAGTATGCACAACAATTAATAGAAGAATTAACTAAATTAAGAAATGATATTGGACCAGATGTTAGAGCATTTGGAAGTAACAAAGAGCTTTTACAGTCGATTTTAAAAAACCAAGGGGTTGCAGTTGAGGATGATCAAAAGCGCCTAAATGAAGTTTTAGAATCAGTAAACTATTATAAGAAATTAGAGTCTGATGGAATAATAACAGTATCTGTGCCTTCTATTCCTACATGGATTGCTGGGGGTATAATGCTGGGGGTAGCAAGAGATCAATTAGGTCAATTAGAACCGTTTTTAGCACAATTAAAACAGACAGTTGATTATAAAATAACATTAAATCGTGTAGTTGGAGTTGCACATAGTAATATTAGTGAGATGTACAATGCACTCGATGATTCTATTAATGCTCTTACTTTTATGTCTACGCAATGGAATGACTTAGACTCTCAATATTCGGGGGTACTGAGACATATCGAGAATGCATCTGATAAAGCGGAACAAAATAAATTTAAATTTTTACTACCTAACTTGAAATCAGCTAAAGACAGCTGGAAAACATTAAAAATAGATGCAGACATATTAAAAGCAGGGATAAAAGAGTTAAAAATATAACCTGTTATCACTCAAAAAAAGAGGCTTTTTCCTCATGTTGGGTCAAACTGAGGGTCAGTATTTAAAAAAGATGGTAAAAAACCCTTGAAAACACTGGTATTTCAGCTCTTTTCATACCTTCCGTTTCAAGACACGCCATCTCATAAAGTAGCTCAAAGTATAGATGTATCAAGGTGTGACGTAAAGCATAAAATTTCCTTTTGGAAACTCTATGCTTTATTTTATTTCAGGAAATTTTACGCTTGATTTATTTTCCTAAATTGCAATTCCAAGTTGAACAATTTTTTTCAAAAACACCTCAGAAGTTCCTTTGTCTTCTGTTCGTCGGTCGGCGTAGTCCATTTAACCTGTGTTGGCTAGGTCTGCAAGGCGGTTTCCCTTGTAGAGCTAGCCAATACAGGTTAGGATCTGTAGCTGACTGATGAGCAGGCACTCGTTTAGTTTAATCTATAAAATGACTTAAAGCCTTGTGGATATAGGGTTAGAAAGTTTATGGTTTATTATTTGGAAATTATATGGTTTATGTCAAAGCTATGTCATGAAACAAAATGATTTCTCTTTCGTCTAATACTTTTGTCATCGCTTTAAATTGGTTGATGGTTTTTTTGAATTATATACACTTTAAAAATATGTGGGATAAAAGAACCCCTGCAAAATACGTATTAAGGTATAATAAATGCTGTATTTTTATAATATAGAAATTTTTAAAAATGGTTTTGAATAAAAAGGAAATTTAGTTTGATAATAGCTCTTCACCAAAAGTTGTGGATGACATTTGTTAAAAAGCATGACGACTTCGTGAAATCAGAGTGAAAGCGCACAGTCGGAATGGAAATAAATCACACGCTTATGGTGATGATCCCTGATAATAACATCATTTTAACAATTAATAGGTTAGGGAAAATTAAGTTATAAAGGATGAAAATAATGCGTAATTTTTTTGTGGAGGATAATGGATTTGAAGTTAAGATGCAATCAGATTTACAACGAAAAATCAAAGTAATACAATTTCTTTCAAATGAAACTAGGTGGTATACATTCGAAGAGATATCGAATGCCATAGAAGCTACAGATAAAACTATTAGAAAAGATTTGAATTATATAAAAGGTGTAATACCTGAAAATTGGAGTATTGAAATAAAAAAAGGTTATGGTGTTCAATTAATAATGCCTATCCATGCATCAGTAAATGAAGTGATTACGTTATTTTTTAGAAAATCTTTAACATTTCAGATTTTAAATAAGTTAATAGAGAACAATGAAACAACGGTAGTGAATATAGCTGAAGAACTGTTTGTTCAACCATATGTTGTCTCTAAAGCTTTAAAAAAAGTTGAAAGAGACTTAGCTCATTTTGGTTTAAAACTTGAAAGGAAACCGATTAAGATAGTAGGAGATAACTGGAGAGTAATCCATATGTTTACTAAATTATATTCAAAAGCTTACATGAGTACAGATTGGCCATTTTCATTTGCCAAAGATAATATTTTTGATTTTATAGAGAGAGTAGAAAATTCGATGGATATTGTTTTATATATAAGTTCTAGACGTAAATTTGCATATTTTTTAGCTATTTTACTATTAAGGAAGCAACAAGGACATGAATTACAATGGATTAATGAATTTTCAAATCATAATTGGGATACACCGCAGTACAATGAAATATCTTTACATTTAGATCAGGTGGAAAGAGATCATAATATAGCATTTTCTGACGCAGAAAAAATTACTATAACGATTGTTTTTAAATGTTTGGATTATATATATAAGTATCCAGATAAAGAAAGAAAAAATGAAGTAAGCTTATTTTATGAAAGTAGTTTACCTGTGTATAATATCACAAGAGATTTGTAAGCCCGTAATCAAATAACGCATATAAACAACCTGGCACCTCCGGTACGATA